>JAEZAL010000250.1 GCA_023427705.1 Bacillota bacterium
ATAAAAAACATATTGCTATATGGTATATTTTAACTTATAATAAGATTATAACTACTGATTTATGGAGGGGTATTATGAATAATATTAATGAAGAATTCATAAAAATTGAATTAGAGAGGAATACACAAAAAAAATTAAACTCTAAACTTTCATCTATTGAGAAAGAAATTATTAAAATGGAAAAAACTTTTGAAGAATTAAAAAGAAAATTATCTAAAGAAAAGAAGGATGTTGATAAGCTTGAATCTTATAGTTTATCTTCAAATTACTATAAAAAGAAAGGAAATATAGATGAGAAAATTTCTAAAGAAAAATTCGAATTTTTAGAAGCTCAAGCAAAATATATTGAGTGTGAAGATTATTTAAAAAGATTGTTATCAAATAAAAAATGTATTTTAAATGACCTATCAAAATTAGGTAACTTAGATTTAAAGTATAATGATTTACTAAAAAAATCTTCTGATTATATTTTAAGTTTAAATAACGAAAAGAGTAAAAAAGTATCGGATATATTAAGTAAAATTAAATTCATATCTGTTGAGAAAAAGGAAATTCAAGAAGCTCTACTTGAAGGAGATAATCTTATTCCGTATATAGATAATGCTATATCTGCCTTAAATAGTGCAAAAAACTGGGGCATTTACGACATGATGGGTGGAGATTTAATAGCAACTATGGCAAAAAGATCTAAAATGAATGATGCATCTAATTCTCTTAACTCAATAAAAATAATGCTTAATAGATATAATTCTGAATTAAATGATTTAAGTGAGAATATAAGTATATCTTTAAACCTAGATGGTTTTTCAGGTTTTATGGATTATTTTTTTGATAACTTTTTTACAGATTATTTTATTCAAGGAAAGATTAATTCTGCTCTAGATTCATCTATAAATTTAAAAAACAATGTGTTAAGTATTCAAAGTAAATTAACTAATAAATTAAAAACATATGAAATAGAATTAGAAAATTTAAAACTAAAATTAGAAGAAGAAATAAAAAAATAAAAAAATAAGGAATTCATAACTACTATAATATAGTATATGGATTCCTTATTTTTTCTTTTATTATCCTATAAAGTTAACACCACAGTTAAATATGTATATTAATTAAATTAAGAATTCTATGTTTTTCTTATTTAAAATCAATTTCAATACTACTTACTACATCATTACCATTTAATGAAAGTTCTATAGTATTACTTCCTTTTGTTAGGATTAAATCTTTGTATTTTTTAACACTTACAAACTCTCCACTTTTTTCTTTTATATAATATTCATCTAAAATTTTACCATCCTTAAAGGCTCCTATTATAAATGAGGCTCTATCTATTTCACTATCTTTACTTACTTCATTCTTTTTCATTAATACTATGTAGGCTTTTTCATCTTTTACATTACTTTCTTCTATAGGATTCTTATTCATTAAGTCTTTATTTTCTGTAAATATAGTTGGAGGTAGATAATTTCCTTTAAATTTAAGAGTAATATCATTTTTATCTTTTATATAAGTTATATAAGTATTGCTTCTTTCCATATTAACTGTATTATCAATACTTATAGTATAAGTATATAAGCTTTTCTTCAACATAGGAATATAATCTCTTCTATCTGTTTTCCCAGTATAATTTAGATTTCTTATATCCGTATCTAGTAATTCCATAGCACTACAAGGAAAGCCATTATTATCAAAATACCCCTTATCTATAAAGTCAATCATTATCCATTTATTATATTCTTTGCTCCAAAACTCAACGATATAATAAGACTTTTCTTTATTGAAAGTCGTATTTATTCTTTTGAACTCCCCAACCCTAGCCGTATATCCTAAGCTTTGTAAAACATCCCTGTAAACTATACTGATATCTCTAGCAGATGCTTTTTTTGAAGTTGCTTTATCTTTCAATATATCAAATCCATTTATTCTATTAGTACTTTGAATATCATCGAAAGTAATTACTTCATTAAGTACTTCAATTACTTTTATAGCTTTAGTAAGCATATTATTTTCATCTTTTACTTTTTCTTTAACGTTATTAGTCTGATTTAATATTTTAATTTTCTCATCCTCTATATTGCTATAAAAAAAATTTATACTATTTTCATTATATACATTATCCCAAGACTTTACGCTTAACCCTTGCTTAAATTTATTATTAAAAATAAAAACAAACCCAATAACTATAATTAATAAAACCAAAATACCATTAATTACTTTCTTAATATTTCTCATATACCCTCCTAAATACCCAAATAATTTTATTTATAAAAAAAGTGCTAAATAGCACTTTTAATATATCAATTTTAATCCTGTAATATTAAATTCATCAGTTTCATCTTGCATAAAATTATCATAAGCTTTTTTTACAACATTATAATTTTCTATTATTATATTTTTATCTTCATCTTTTATACTAGCTGGAATTTCTGAATAAGCTGATTTAAGATTCTCAAAACCTCTTAATAAATCTCTATCAACTGTTAAGTAATACCACGCTGCATTATTTAATGCTGTAGCATCCTTTTCATCCATTGCATATGCTTTACGCGTAATTTCTATGCCTTCTTCATAATTCTCTTCAGCTAAATAAAGAGCGCCTAATGTTTTATAATACTCTTGTATATTATCGTCAATTTCTATAGCTTCTTTAATATTTTCTATGGCATTTTCATAGTTTTGTTCTTTTATATCTAAATCTGCTACTTTTTTATATAAGCTACTATCATTTTTTCTTATATTAATTGCTAACTCATAATATTCTCTAGCTTTATCATCATTTGCAACATAGCTTGTATAGTAATTAGCTAAATTCATTATTACTTGGTAATTATAAGGTTCTTTTTTCATTGCTTCTCTATAATAAGATTCAATAGAATTAAAATCTTTATTTCCTATTAATATATTTGGAATTAATAACCCAAAACTTTCAAAATTATTACTATTAGAATTTATACTCTTTTTCGCATATGTTAAAGCCTCATCATACTTTTGATTATATAAAGCTTTAAGAGATAATAAATAATATGTTGAGTAAGATTCCTTATTTATTGATTTTGATTTATTAATAGCAGCTTCTAAATATTCTTGCTCTTGAATTTTATCATTCGAAAGTCTATATATTTCACTCTTTATTATATCTGTACCTATATTACTTATATTTTTATTTTCTAGTTCATTAATTAAGCTTGATGCTTTATCTACATTCTCTTTATCACTTGCATATGCTCTTGCCAAAAATACTTTATATACATCTTCATTAGATTCTTTTACTCTATTTTCTAATGTAGTAATTAAAGAATTCTTATCAAATATATGCATTTGTTTTATTACGCTATATATCTTTAATTCATTGTTATCTATAGTCCAAGCATCCTTTAATAAATCTATACCATTATCCCATCTATTCATTAACATATTCATATTAGCAACTGTTGCAATATCATATGAAGATTTTTCATCTATAGGATATATATCTAAAAGTTCTTCAGCTTTATATTCATTGTTATTTCTTATATATGCAGTAAATAATGTTTTTAATATCTCCTTATTCACTCCATAATCACTAATATATTGCTCTCCGAAGGAAATAACATCTCCATAATCTTTGTTTAAGGTAAATGTAAATAACATCGAATTAATTAATTCTATATCTTTTTCTTTATAATTTTCATATCCTTCTTCTTTTATAACTTTATCTCTCTTTATCAAAGCTTCTTTTAATAAAGTATTTGAAGTATCTGTTTCTCCTTGTAATGAATATATATCTGCAATTTTAACTGTCCATATTGGCCATTCATCATTTTCTTGCATTTTTTTATATTCTTCTATAGCTTTATCATATTCATTTTGATAATATAAATATTCGCCAGAATTAATTGCTATATTTACTTCTTCAACAGTAGTAAACCCCTTAATTGATAATATCATAATAAGAGATAAAAGACATGAAGTACCTATAACAACAATAGGTTCTACATATTTATTTTTAGAATTTGCTTTTTCATATATATAACTTATTTTTTTTATGCTACTTTTTAAAATTTTCTTAATTGGTCTAAATAAGCTTTTAACCTTGTTAATAAACGGTTTCATCCCCGTAATAAACTTAGAAAAAAGTTTCTTTACTTCTTTCATATTTACCTCCCCAAAAACCTTATCGTTGCGTTCTATTTTAATACATATTGATTTTATCAAATATTCCCCCTATTTACAATTATAAATTTACTGTCCTCCTACATTCGAAAGCTCAAAGGTGATATTGCTCAATGAATAATGACTAATGAAAAATATAAAATTAAGGAGCTGCTGATGCAGCTCCAAATTAATAGCATAAATTCTATTTAGTATTTATAAAATAATTTAACTTATATTTTTTAGTTTCTCCTCAAGTTTTGCAACTAATTTATACATAATAAAAGCAATTAAAGAAAGTATCACTATGCTCATCATAACCATATCTAATTGAGAGATTTGTCCACCATAAACTATTAAGAAACCTAATCCTTCTCTTGCTACTAAAAACTCTCCCATGATTACACCAACCCATGATAATCCAACATTTATCTTTAAAGCTGATATTATAATTTGAATATTTGATGGAAAAACAAGATATCTTAAAGTTTGAAATTTAGTAGCTTGTAAGGTTTCCATTAATTTTAATTTTCCTTTGTCAACTTCATTAAATCCAGTTAAAACTGTTATTATAGTTGTTACAATTGAAATAAGTAGTGCTATAACAATAATTGCAGTCATGCCATTACCTACCCAAAAAATTACTATTGGAGCTAATGCAACCTTTGGTAGTGCATTTAACACAACTAAATATGGGTCTAGTACTCTAGATACAAATGGAAATGACCATAAAATAATAGCTATTACAGCTCCTAAAACAGTTCCTAATGTAAAACCTAATATAGTTTCATAACATGTAATTAGTATATGCCTAAATAGTGTTCCTTCCTTAATAAAAGAAATTAGTGACTTAACTATTCTACTTGGACTAGATGTTAAAAATGGATCTAATATTTTCACTTCAGCTAAAACTTCCCACAAAACTATGAAAACAATTAGTATACCTAGTCTAAATAAAGTAACTTTTAATAAATCTCCTTTAATTTTTCTTATATATTCTAAATGTTCCTTACTCATTTACAATATCCAACTCCTTCCATAGAAAATTAAAATATTCATTAAACTCTGGCTCTTTTCGCCTTTGAAAAGGAGTTGCTTCTCTATTATTAAATTCTATTTTTACATCTAGTTTTAGTTTTGCTGGTCTTTTAGTAAGAACTATTATTCTATCTGATGTTGCTATAGCTTCTCCTAAATCATGTGTAACCATTATTGCTGTTTTTCCCTCTTTTTTTATAATCCCTTTCACATCATCACAAACCTTTAATCTTGTTTGGTAATCTAAAGCTGAGAATGGTTCATCTAAAAGTAGTACATCTGGATTTAAAGCAAGTGTTCTTATTAATGCAACTCTTTGTCTCATTCCACCAGATAATTCTGTTGGCTTATGATTTTTAAATCTATCTAATTGATAATTTTCTAATAGCTTATCAGCTTTTTGAATATTTTCCTCAGTATTTAATTTTTTTATCTTGAGGCCTAGCATTACATTATTTCTTACTGAAAGCCATTCAAATAAATAATCTTTTTGAAACATATATCCCATTTTATCTAATCTATTTTTTATATCTTTATCATTATAAATAATTTCACCATCAGATGGCTTTAATAAGCCGCTAATTATATTTAACAAAGTTGATTTTCCACAGCCAGATGGTCCAATTATACTTACAAACTCTCCTCTTTCTACTGAAAAATTTAATTTATCTATTGCCTTAGTTTCTGCGTTTATGGAATGATAAGTTAAACTTATATTTGAAATATTTATTAAACTCATTTTCCTAACCTCCTTCCGTTATGTATAATATTAAGAAGTATATGTAAGGAGCTGTTAATAACAGCTCCTATAAAATCAATCTTATGAAGTAACTTTATTTTAGTTACTTAGCTTTCATAGCTTCTTCTGCAAAAGTATTATTTACTATCTTTTCAAAAGATGGCCTACTAGGTAATAAATTACTGTCGTAGCTTTCTATAACATCCATTAGTCTAGTTAAATCCTCTTCTGCTATTGAAGGCTTATTTGCAATAGCATTAATTTCCTTATAATTTTTTATAACTGATACTATTATATCTTTGTCTGTTCCAGGGAAAAATGAAATAATTGAATCAGCTATTTCTTCATCAGTATGTGTCGCAACCCAATTTTGCCCTTTATAAATTGCATTAGTAAAGTTTTGAAGTAATTCTGGATTCTTATCCATATATGATTTAGTTACAAAGAAACAAGTATAAGGTAAATTTCCTACTTCTTTTCCTATAGATGCAACTATTTTTCCACTTCCTTCTTTTTCAATCATTGAAGCAGTAGGTTCAAATAAAGTTACATATTCACCTGTACCTGCTTTAAAAGCTCCTGAAGTAGCTGTAAAGTCTATATTAGTTACCATACTTACATCAGTTTTTGCATCTAATCCATTTAACTTAAGTGCATATTCAAAAGCCATTTCTGGAACTCCACCAGGTCTTCCCCCTATTATTTCAGCTCCTTTTAAATCAGTCCATTTAAAATCTTCATCCGCTTCTCTTCCTACTAAAAAGGCTCCATCAGTTTGAGTTAATTGTGCAAAAAGAACTGGATAATCCTCTCTGCCTTGATTATTAATGTATATTACTTGTTCTGGTCCAGCAAAACCAATATCCGCATTCTTACTCAATACTTGTTGCATAGTTTTATCTGCGCCTTGTCCAGTACTGAGGTCAATTGATATCCCTTCTTCTTCGAAGAAACCTTCATTTATTGCAACATACATAGGTGCGTAAAATACTGATCTTACTACTTCATTCAACCTAACTTTTGTTAATTCTTTTTTTTCATCAACAGTCTTTTTATTACAAGAAATCAAACTTAAAGAAGCTATTCCTAATAATGCAACTACTGAAGCAATTTTAATTAATTTACTTTTCATTTAATCCTCCATAAAGAATAGTAATTCATCTATGGTTTATAATATGAGTAGGTAGCAAATTTTGTTAAAAAATAAGAGATTATAATTTATTTTTAGTTTTAATGATATGTAAATTCTTAATTCCATTTACATATCTTTTCAATAATGATAAATTATTATTGATAGTTTAAGGAGGTAATCTAATGAAAATATTTAGAGAAGCTATTATCATTCTTGGAATTTACTTAATTGGCGAGCTAATTTCTAAAGGATTTTCTCTACCATTGCCTGGTAATATTATAGGAATGATAATTTTATTAGTTTTATTGTGTACAAAAGTAATAAAAATTGAAAATGTGGAAAATATTTCTACGTTCTTTTTAGATCATTTATCTTTTTTCTTTATCCCAGCTGGTGTAGGCTTAATTTCATCCTTTCCTTCTATAAAGGATAGTTTAGTTTATATTTTACTTTTATGTTTAATAACTACAGCTATAGTTATAGTAACTACTGGCCTTGTGGTGCAATATATAATAAAAATAAAAGAAAATAAAATGAAGAAAGGATGCAACAGGAAATAATGGAAATTTTAACAGAAAATATTTTATTTGGAGTAATAATTTCGCTTCTTGCATTTGAAGCCGGTTTATTAATATATAAAAAGACTAAATTTCCACTTTTTAATCCATTATTAATAGCTATAGCAATAGTAATTAGCTTTTTATTAATTTTCCATATTGATGTGGAAGTATTTAATAGAGGTGGTCAATTTATAAATATGTTTCTAGGACCTGCTACTGTTGTTTTAGCAGTACCTTTATATAAACAATTAAATCTATTAAAGAAATATTTACTTCCTATATTAATAGGAATTCTAATAGGAAGCTCTATTGGAATAACTTCCGTAATTTTCTTAGCAAATATATTTGGTTTTGAAAAAATATTAACTATTTCTTTACTTTCAAAATCAGTTACAACTCCAATAGGTATAGAAATAACAAACCAACTTGGTGGATTACCACCTGTTACTGTATTATCTATAGTAATATCCGGAATAATAGGTTCTATAATTGGTCCTATACTGTGTAAGATATTTAAAATTCAAAATAAAGTTGCAGTTGGTATAGCTTTAGGTACAGCTTCTCATGCTGTAGGAACATCAAAGGCATTAGAATTAGGTGAAACAGAAGGTGCCATGAGTTCATTATCTATAGGTATAGCAGGTATTATGACAGTATTCTTAGCACCAACCATCTACACCTTATTATCATTTTTAATAAAATAAAAATACATAAATAAACTCCCAAAAACTTGATTTCATCAAGTTTTTGGGAGTTTTCATTCTTTCATTCTTTCATTCTCTTCTTGTTTTTTTATCTTTAACAGTTTTGTATTTAAAAGCCCTATATTTGATGATTTTAGTACCCTTTGTGTGTTATTTCTTGTGTATGCTTCAAGCTTAGTCATAAACTCTTCTGGTCCTATTTCCTTATCATTAACAAGCTTTAATCCCTTTTCCCAAGATGCAGTTAATGCTGGATTTAATAGTGAAGGTATAGAAACCTTTATAGCTTCATAAATCATTTCTCCAAGATTAGTAGGAGTTATTATTTGTGTTTTTTTATTGGCTTGCATATATTCTATATTAATTAACTTTTTAAGAATTTCAGCTCTAGTAGCAGATGTTCCTATCCCAGCACCTTTTATGTGCTCTCTAAGTTCTTCATCCTCAATAAGTTTCCCTGCATTTTCCATAGCTATTATCATTGAACCAGTTGTATATCTTTTAGGCGGTGATGTTTCACCTTCTTTTATTTCTAGTTCATTAATAATTACTTTAGTGCCTTTTCTTAAATTTTCAGGAAAAGCTTCTTCTTTTTCCTCTTTATCATTACCTAATATAACTAAGTATCCTTTATCAATACAAACCTTTTTATTTACAATAAAATTTTCTTTTCCAACTAATATTGTAATGGTCATTTTGCTGTATTGAGCTGGAGGATAAAATATAGATAAAAATCTTCTTAAAATAACAAAGTATACTTGTTTATCTAAGCTAGGTAACTTTGATAAAGTGTCTTTTCCTTCTCCAGTTGGTATTATAGCATAGTGATCAGTTATTTTGCTATCATCTACGTATTTACTTTTCAATATGCTCTTAGCATAATCTTTTTCTATTATTTCATTTGCTACCTTAGATAGTTCTTCTCCTATAGGCATGTTTCTAAGTTTAATAACATTTCCTTTCACACCTTTAGCAACTGCTGTAGATAAAACTCTTGCATCAGTTCTTGGATATGTAACCATCTTCTTTTCATAAAGATTTTGAACTATTTTTAATGTCTCATCCGGACTAATTTTAAATCTCTTTGTACATTCATTTTGTAATTCTGCTAAGTTATATAAAAGAGGTGGATTCTTTTTCTCTTTTGTTTTCTTAACTTCTTTTATGTTCCCAAAACCTATATCTCTTAGCTTAGTAATTAATTCTTCAGCATCTTCTTTTTTATTAAAGCCTACTTCACTATATAATTTAGGAGACTCAAAATACTCTGAACCTTCTATTGCTTTCCAATCTGCCACTATTTCTAATGTATCCTCTTCTTTAGAGAATTTACCACTTATTTTATAGAAAGACTTTTTATTAAAGTCTCTAATTTCTCTTTCTCTTTCTACTACCATTCCAAGAACACATGTCATAACTCTACCTACAGCTACAACTACGTTCTTATCCTTCTTTAAAATATTTGAAAGTGTCTTACCATACAATAAAGTTAATAACCTTGAAAAGTTTATACCAAATATGTAATCTTCTTTAGCTCTTAAATATGCTGAATGTGCTAAAGAGTCATATTCAGATAGAGGCTTTGCTTCTTTAATACCTCTCTTTATTTCTTCCTCTGTTTGAGAGTCTATCCAAACTCTCTTCTTTACTTTATTTGGATTACCAGCCATATCGTCAACTAGCCTATATATATACTCTCCTTCTCTTCCGGAGTCAGTACAAACATATATAGTTTCTACATCTTCTCTATTCATAAGGCTACTTACAATATTAAATTGTTGAGAAGCAGAAGGAATTACTTCATATTTGTATTCTTTAGGTAAAAAAGGTAAGTCTCTTAAATTCCAAAATTTTAATTTTTCATTATAGACTTCTGGATAACTCATAGTTACCATATGTCCTACACACCAGGTAAAGATGCTTTTCTCACCTTCAATATAGCCGTTGTTTCTCTTTCCTTTAACATTTAACAGCTTAACAAATTCCATAGCAACTGAAGGCTTTTCTGCAATAAATAAAGTTTTCCCCATAGAAACTTCCTTTCTAAATGAAAATAAACCTTCAAAGAAGGTCTACTTTATTATACTACATCTTAATTTACATTTCATTAAAAACCCATACAAAGAAATTTAAAATTCCTGCAAAAACTAACCAAAGCATATATGGGACTAGTAAAAATCCTGCGATTTTATCAATTTTTATAAACTTTATAAATGTTATTACTACAAAAACAAATAATATTATTATCCATATAAATGATAAACCATATAATCTAAAGGTGAAAAATATGAAGCTCCACATAAAATTCAAAATTAATTGTACTAGATAAAAGAAATATGCTCCGTTATCATCATTACTTTCTTTGTTTTTTATGTATATTCTATAAGCAGCAATTCCCATAAGTATATACAATATAGTCCAAACTATAATAAAAACTATACTAGGTGGTGTAAAAAAAGGTTTTTTCACAGTAGTATTGTAAACACTCATAGCATTTCTATTAATATATGAAACTATAAATCCACCAAGTAAAGGAATTAATATGTTTAAAATTAATGGTATAATCTTTACGTTTAATCTAACTTTATTTTTCAAATAAACCACTCCTACAAAAATCTTTTTTGTATTATATATGCTATGAAAAATAAAGTTATTCTTAAAAGTAAATGTCTGAAAATTCGATATCTATCTTTTGTTGAATTTCATTTATTTCTACTTTATTTAGTCTATTTTCTTTAATTTGTATATTCTTATCAAATGGAAGAATTATTTTATATATATTCCCATTTAACACTCCTGGAGATATACTAATTTCCCCACCATGAAGTTCAACTAACCCTTTTGTTAGATATAGCCCTAATCCAGTTCCTTCTGAACTCCTACTAAATGAACTATTAACTTTTGTAAATTTTTCAAAGATAACATTTCTTTTATCTTCAGGTATAGTTTCAGCATCATTAATTACTTCTATAATTATATTCTTGTTTTCTAATCTTGTAGTTACGTATATATTACCGTTATCTTTCCCATGTTTAAGAGAATTTGATAATATATTTAGCATTATTCTTTCAATATAGTTTTTATCGCAGTTAAAATATATCTCTTCAAATTCTGGATCATAAACAAGATTATTTTTCTTATATTTCATATAAGAATCACAAGATAATATTATATTTTCAATAATGTCTACTATATTATAAATATCAAAATGACTTTCTAAAAATCCTTCTGAAAGTCTATTACTATCTATAAAATTATTTATAGTTCTAATTAATCTTAAGCAATTTTGCTTAATTATACTATTATTTTTATTAATATTATCTATTTTATTATTTTTTAAATACATATCATTTAGTTGAAGAGCTGAATAAATAACATTTATAGGTGTTCTTAACTCATGAGATATATTTGAGTAAAATTCATCATTTGCATTTTTTTCTTTAAGTTTTTTATCTAACTTTACTATCTCTTCTCTTTGTTTAATTATTTCTGTTACATCATAAAAAACAAGAAGTTTTCTATTATCATTTATATTAATTAAATAAATTTCATAATCTCTTAGTCTTCCAAACTTGTCTTCTATTTTTACTTCAGTGGAAAAATCTTTTATTTTTTTATAATTACACTCTTCACCAGTTATTTTACTTAATAATTCATTAAGCTTTACCTTTCTTTTATTCAATCTTAATTTATTATTACAATTTTCTATATCTAAATAATTTGAAGAAATTAATATATCATTTTCAAATACTAATAAACCCTTAGAAAAAACTTTAAGAACATCATAATAATTTTTCTCACTTTTCTCCAACAATAAATTCAATTCCTTCAATTCTTTTTCTCTATTTTTTAAATTTTTATTCAAATTCTTTTTTACTTCTTTAACTTTATTTAAACTTTCATATTTTTTTGAATAAATATTGTAAAGTAAGGTTCTTTCAACATCGTTATACAGTAGATAGCATGATGTTAAAATACCAATCCATATAAAATAAGAAAAATCTTTATTAGTAAAAATATTTAAAAACACAAATATATTGCTTGCAAATAGCAAATAATTTATTTGTAATATTAACTTTTCTGTTATTATCAAATTAAATATTTTATATAACTTTAATATACTTAGGAACATAATAGTTCCTATCATTAACATAATTACTGCACCTAGCTTACTAGAAATAAAATAATATATATTTTTTTGATTTTTTGTAATTAATAGTATTAATTGTAAAATCACTAAGAAAAATACCCAATGGCTTTTTTCTGAATAGTTTTTAGAATATATAATGGTACTTATAATAATATTTATAAATCCTAAAAATATTAAAATTTGAAGAAGCATTAACTCAATATTAATCTCAATCATCCACTGTGATTTTTGTAAAAAGACAAAACTTATTATACAAATAAAAAAATATCCTCTTCCGATTAATTTTAGATTGCCTAACTCTTTATTTTTAATGTTTATTATACTAATAATAAACAATAGTATTGCTAATGATAAGCATAGAACTTCCGTAATAAAAACAAATTCATTATGCATATTATAAAAAAAATTAATTATTGTAATAAACAAAATAATTGGTATAAATATTTGAGACATTACTCCCTTATATTCAAATTTCAAGTTCCTTTTAACCATTTAAATTTATACCACCTTTTTCTTATATAACTTAATATAAAAACTAGTCCCTTTACCAACTTTACTTTTAATCTCAATGTCTCCATTTTGCGCCTTTACTAAATTATATACAACAAATAATCCAACCCCAAAACCTTCTGAATTATTATTTCTATCCCTATTTTCCTTTTCATATTTATTAAAAGCTCTAGAAATAAATTCTTCACTCATTCCAATTCCGTCATCAGTTAATTCTATTAAAACATACTCATTAAAATTCACTACTTTTACTAATATAGATCCACCCTTATTAGTAAATTTAATTGAATTCGACACTAAGTTTAATATTATTCTTTGCATCATTTCTTTATCAAAATATATTTCTATTTCCTCTTCATTAGTATCAAAAACAATATCAAGCCCACTATTGTTTATATATAATGATAAAGAAAATAAATAATCCTCAATAAATTCTACTATATTATATAACTTTAAATTTAGCTCTAAGTTTTCTGTGTCTATTTTGCTTATATCAATTATGTTGTTGGTAAGCTTAGTTAATGTTAAACAATTCTCTTTACTAATATCATTATAAGATTTAACTTTCTCTATATCATTTTTATCTATTAATATCGACTCTAGTTGAATAGCAGAATATATTACATTAATAGGTATTTTTAAATCATGAGAAATATTTGATAAAAAGTTTTTCTTTATTTCTTCTCTTACTTTAATATCTTCTAGTTCCTGTTTCATATTTAATAATTTTATTTCTTCTGTTAAATCTTTAAATATTAATATCCCCTCCGACTTCCCATTGTTTAAATTAAAAAATCTAACCTCTAACTTTTTACTATTTAAATCTACTGTAGTTGTAAAAAAATTCGAATTTTTATCAAACCACTGACTTTTATCTAGCTCATTACTAAACTTAATATATCTATCAATACGTCTATTTATAACTTCTCTTACATTTTCTTTTTCTATTTCTTTTAAAAACATTAAATTGCAGTAAGTAATTCTATAATTATTATTTATTATTACAATTGGATTAGGTAAACTACCTAAAAAAGCTTTATATAACATTTGTTTATCACTTAATTTTTTATAGGTTTCTTCAAGCTTATAATTATTCTTAATTATTTTTCTGTTTATAATTTCTAAATAATTGCTTGTCATTATAGCATCTTCAAAAACATATGTGTAACTTTCCTTTACTATATTGATAATTACACTAATCATAGTTGATAACAAAACTATTTGTATTATTACTGAACTAATATTATCTACACTATGTAATGCATCTATATTTAAAAAAATAATTTTAATAAATCCTGCTGCTACAAAAAACAAATTAAATCTTATTAAATCAATTTTCCCTTTAGACTTGAATTTAAATTTACGTATATTTACATATGTTAAAATAATAATAAGTGAAATAAATGCTAAATAAATTATATATAATTGCCAAATTTCATAAATACTTAATAAATATGCTTGTCCGAAATTTAAAAATAATAAAAATAAATATTCTATACGTATAATTTTGCTATTATTTTCATTTGTTCTATACTTAGCAATAATATAATAAGAAATAGCTAGATTAATATAATTAAAATTCAAACCAAATTTATATTTAATATTACTTAAAAAATTTTTTAAAAATATAAATTGTCCTTCTGGAGATAAACTTAATAAAATTATGCAACAGTTAATTAATAAAAACATCTGAATAATTGCATATAGTTCTTTTTGAGTTATATTTTTTATATGTATAGAAAAAATTAATAAAATAATGGATACAATTAATTCATACATCATTATCAAATCATATGCTATGCTTTTATTAAAAAAAGAAAATATTGTAAGTAGGCTGTAGATAGCTAAAGTAAACAGAGTATAACCCACTATATCCCTTAAATTCATATAATAAATTTTTTCCCTAAAATTATTATAATCCACTTCTTTTTCCCTCGCTCTTCGTAATTACTACATAATTTTACATCATTTTCTATTATATGTGAATATAATTGTAATGTTTTGTATATTAAATTTTTCTTACCCCTATACTTATTAATCATTTAATAAAATCTTACAATATCTTTATTTTTAAGTTTATAAAGTTGTGATATACTATTCATTGTAAAATTCAAAATATGCTTTAATATTTGATTATATTTTAATATTATTGTAAATAATATTGGATAAGTATTATAAGGTGGTGAATAAAATTAGTATTAAATCTATAGTAAGCATTATAGCTTCAAAACTAACAATTTTTCTTACAAAAACAATACTAAAAGGGGGAACTACCTTCCCTGGAAAAGTAGCCTTAAAAATAGACAAGAATATACTAAAAAAAGTATCTAGAGGCTACAAAGTAGTTTTAGTTACAGGTACAAACGGAAAAACTACTACTACTAGCATGATCTATAACATTGTAAAGGGAAGTGGAAAAAAAGTAATTACAAATAACACTGGTGCTAATCTTTTTCCTGGAATAGTAACTACATTTATTGATAATTACAAGTTTTTCAATTCTCCTAAAGATTCATATGCAATTATTGAGGTAGATGAGGCAAATTTAAAATATATTACTGAATATATTACGCCTGAAATAATTACAGTTACTAACCTTTTTAGAGATCAGTTAGATAGATATGGTGAAGTTTATACTACTCTTTCTAAAATATTAGAAGGAATTACTCCTTCTCCAAACACTACTCTAGTTTTAAATGGTGATGAATCTCTTTTAGGAAACTTAGAGCTTCCTAATAAAACTGTATTTTATGGTTTTAATGCAAAAATAAGCGATAATAAAGATATTGATGTTAACGCAGATGCTAAGTTCTGTAAGTTTTGTAAATCTCCTTATGAGTATAATCATATTACATATAATCATTTAGGTGATTTTTACTGTACAGGCTGTGGATTTAAAAGATCTGAATTAAAATATGCTGTCAACGAAATCTTAGAACTTACTCCAGATAGCTCTACTGTTAAAATAAATGATTTAGAAGTAAATATAAG
>JAEZAL010000257.1 GCA_023427705.1 Bacillota bacterium
TTAATAATAGTAGTTGCTTCCCTCCTTAATTTTTCTTCTCCTATAGATAAAACAGCTGGAATAATATTTTTTTCAAAAAAGTATAAGATAGAATTAAACAACAAGAAAATGGCAATAATAACCATTATAATCTTAGGGTGTTTAATTTGAAATCGTATTTTGGATTTTTTTGTATAATACTTCATTATGCACCTTCTAGAGTTATTATTTTACTCTTTATATAAATATGCTATAATATATTATATTATTTATTATGCACCATTAAATAATTTAAATTATAAGGGAGGAACAAATGGCTAATAAAGATACTTCTAGAACAGAAAAAAGCCAAGCTAATAAGAAGAAAAATAAAACAAATAATAAGAAGAAAAAAAAGCAACCTAAATATAAGAAAATTATAAAAGGTACTTTTCTAGGAATACTTATTGCAATGCTTCTATGCTTTGTTGTAGGGCTAGGATATGTATTTGCAATAATAAAGAGTACTCCTGCACTAGATGTTAATGCAGTTCTAAGCTTAAATGAACCTTCTATGCTTTATGATAGCGAAGGAACTTATATTGATAATTTACCAACAGATGAGGAAAGATATAAAATTACTTTAGATGAAATGTCTGATTATCTTAAAGATGCTTATATTGCAATCGAAGATGAACGTTTTGAAACTCATCCAGGTATTGATATAAAAAGAACTATAGGATCAGCCTTAAGATCTGCTCTTTATTATGTTACTGGAGAAGGTTCTGTTCAAGGTGGCTCAACTTTAACTCAACAATTGATAAGAAATACTTTATTATCACAAGATGTTAAAATAGAAAGAAAAATTAGAGAAATTTACCTTTCTTTACAATTAGAAAAGAAATTATCTAAGGATCAAATTTTAGAGGCATATTTAAATACTATTCCTCTAGGTAGTAATGTTTATGGAGTAGAAGCTGCTGCAAGATATTTCTTTGAAAAAAATGCAAAAGACTTAAATTTAGCTGAATCTGCATTTATTGCAGGCTTAACTCAAGCACCAACTTCCTACAGTCCATATAACCCAGCTAATAAAGAAGATCCAAGTATTTACTTAGATAGAACTAAAACCGTACTTATGAAAATGAAAGATTTAGGAAAAATAACTCAAGAGGAATATGATGAAGCCTATGCTTTCGTGGATGCAAACCAATTTGCATTTTCTCAAACAGAGATTACTTATAAGATAAATTATGAATGGTTTGTTTATCCTGCAATAGATCAAGTAAGAGAAGATTTAAAAGAAACATATAAATACACTGATGAAGAAGTAGATAGATTATTCTCAACAGGTGGTTTAAAAATATATACTACTATGGATAGAGCAATGCAAGATTCTACACAAGCAGTTGTAGATGATAGAAATAGTATTCAACAACTTGATATTTATGCAAACCCAGAAGTTACTGATGAAAATGGAACTCCATTACTTCAAGCTTCTGCTGCAATTATGGATTATAGAACTGGAGAAGTAAAAGTATTAGTTGGTGGTAGAGGTAATCAACCAGCAAGATCAACTAATAGAGCTTATTATGCTTTAAGATCTATAGGGTCTACAACTAAACCATTAACTGTTTATGGACCTGCTATAGATACTAAAACTGTAACTGCAGGAACAGTTTTTGATGATACTGTATTGCCTTCTTCAATTAGTTCTAAATATAATAACTACAATCCTCAAAACTGGAATTTTAAATCTGATGGATATATTACAGTTAGAGAATCCCTTGCACTATCTAAGAATGTACCTACTGTTATGGTAGAAGATAGACTAGGTATTGAAAATGGATTGTCCTACGGTGAAAAATTAGGTATAATTTATGGTCCAAAATCAAGTAGCAGTATAGCTACACTCTCTTTAGGAGAATTCACTGGTTATGACGAAGAAGATGGTTCTATAGATGGTGGTAATCCATTTATCCTAGCTTCTGCCTTTGGAACATTTGGTAATAATGGAGTATATACTGAACCTATTCTTTATACTAAGGTTGTAGATGGTAGTGGTAAAATAATATTAGAAAATAAAGCTTCTCAAGAGCAAATATTTTCACCACAAACAGCATATATTATGAGAGATTTATTAAAAGGACCTTTAAGTTTTGATGGTTCACTAGCAAGACTTTCTAATATGCCTGTAATAGGTAAAACAGGAACTACTAGCCGTGTTACAGATTTCTTATTTGCTGGATTAACTCCTTATTATTCAGGAGCTGTTTGGATAGGATATGATAACCAAGCTCAAATAGGTGGAGCAAGTTATAGTTCATCTGCCGCTTCATTATGGGGTGCTATAATGCAACCAATTCATGCAAACTTAGAATATAGAGAATTTGATGGAAATCCTGGCGGAGTTACAACTGCTGTTATTTGTAAAGATTCTGGTAAAAGAGCAACTGACCTTTGTTCTCATGATCAAAGAGGTTCAAGAGTTTATACTGAAATGTATATATCAGGAACTGAACCTTCTGGAGTATGTGATGTTCATGTAAAAGCTAAAGTTAATAAAAATAATAACAAATTAGCTACAGAAAACACTCCAAAAGACTTAGTTGAAGAAAAAGTATTTATTAAGAAAGAAAATGCATATAAAAATGCAGCTGACTATAAATATGTTTTACCAACTGAAAAAGATGATACAAAGCCAGTTGAAAAAAATGAAGAATTTAAGTTATCAGACTTAGGAATTAAAGTTGGTAGCAATGCAGATGAGGCTGTTAATATATTAAAATCTAAGGGAGTCAATGTTACTATTAAAAATAATGACTCTAAAAACCGAGTAATCAAGAATTTATCATCAGATAAAGCAAAAAAAGGTGATACTATAATAATTGAGTTGGAATCTGAATCAACTCCAGCTCCAGCTCCAGCACCAGCCCCTGATATTGAAGATTCTGATGAGGATATAGAAGATTAGTTTCTATAATATATGGTGACATTTAATACAATAATATCAATGAGAGCTATAAAGCTCTCATTTTTATTTTCATGAATAATTTTTATCTTTCCATTTCATTTTTGTATATAAATATTACAAATAATAAGTATTTTTCGCTATTTATGAATTAATAAAATTCATTTCTTGCAAATTCTAAAGAAATATTATATTATATTCTTATGTTTTTTAAACTTTTTTTATACAAACGTAAAGGAGAACTATTATATGAATTTTTTAAATAACTTAATAATAGGATTTAATGATTTTCTTTGGACTTATATATTAATAGCAATGCTAATAACTATTGGACTTTATTTTTCATTTAAAACTAAATTAGTCCAATTGCGAAATATTAAAGAAATGTTCAGATTATTAACAGATGGAAATAACAAAGATAAAAATTCTATTTCATCTTTTCAGGCTTTTTGTATTAGTACTGCTTCAAGAGTTGGTACAGGGAACCTTGCAGGTATAGCAACAGCCATATCTATAGGGGGGCCTGGATCTATTTTCTGGATGTGGCTTATAGCATTAATAGGATCAGCATCAAGTTTTATAGAATCCACTTTAGCTCAAATTTATAAACAAAAAGATGGAAGTAGCTTTATAGGTGGACCTGCTTACTATATGGAAAAAGGTCTAAAAAAAAGATGGATGGGCATAATATTTGCAATACTTATTACAATAGCTTTTGGATTAGTGTTTAATTCAGTTCAAGCAAATACAATTGCTTTATCATTAAATAATTCTTTTGGATTTAATAAAATTATAATAGGCGGGATTATAACAATTTTAACTATTGCAATTATTTATGGTGGAATTAATAGAATTGCTAAAATATCTTCCACTATAGTTCCAGTAATGGCTATTGCATATATCATTGTTTCTTTATTTATTGTACTAAAAAATATAAATTATTTGCCTAGCATGTTTAGATTAATATTCGAAAATGCTTTTGGATTTAATCAAGTTCTTGGTGGTGGAATTGGTGCAGCTCTAATGCAAGGAATAAAAAGAGGTTTATTTTCAAATGAAGCAGGTATGGGGTCTGCTCCAAATGCTGCAGCTACAGCCTCTGTTTCACACCCTGTAAAACAAGGTTTTATTCAAACCCTTGGAGTTTTTACAGATACAATAATAATATGTAGCTGTACTGCTTTTATAATATTATTAGCTGATGTTCCTCTTGATGGTTCAATAAAAGGAATAGAACTTACACAACTAGCATTAAGCTCTGAAGTTGGTGCTTGGGGTGGTATATTTATTTCAATATGTATACTATTATTTGCTTTTAGTTCAATAGTTGGAAATTATTACTACGGAGAAACAAATATTCAGTTTATTACTAATAAAAAAATTTATATAAATTTATATAGGGTTTCAGTTAGCCTTATGGTATTCTTTGGCTCACTAGTTAGTATGGATATTGTTTGGAACTTAGCAGATATTTTTATGGGTCTTATGGCAATAATAAACTTAATAGCTATAGTGCTTTTAGGTAAAATAGCCCTTAAAGCTTTAGATGATTATAAATCTCAAAAGAAAAAAGGCATAAAAGATCCAGTATTTAATTCATCCTCTATTCCTGAATTAAATGTTGATATAACAGAATGGTCAAGTGATTCAAAAGAAGATAAAAAAGAATTAGTTGCATAAAAAAAGCGCTATATCAATATTGATTTATATAAATCAATATTGGTATAGCGCCATTTTTTACTTTTTAGCTACAGCTTCTAAATTATAATTTATAACTTCT
>JAEZAL010000298.1 GCA_023427705.1 Bacillota bacterium
GGGATGTAGTATGTATAAGGTAATAACTTCTTGTCCAGTATGTAATAAAAAAATGAAGGCTACAAGATTAAAATGTTCATCATGCAGTACTATTATTGAAAATGAATTTGAGTTTTCTAAGTTTGATTATTTATCAAAAGAACAACTTAAATTTATAGAAGTTTTTATTATGTGTAGAGGAAACATAAAAGATGTAGAAAAGGAATTAGGTATTTCTTACCCAACAGTTAGAGCTAAGTTAGATGAAGTAATAAATTCATTCGGATACAAACATAATTCCAAACCTTTAAAAACATCCACTAGTGATGTTATAGAAGCATTAGAAAAGGGAGAAATTTCTCCACAGGAAGCAATTGAGAGAATGAAAGAAAAATAATAAATATATGGAGGTAATGAGAATGAGAGAGGATTTAGTAAAGGTATTAACAATGTTATCAGAAGGAAAACTTAATGTAGAAAAAAGCGCAGAACTAATTGATGTAATGTACAAAAAAGAAGAAAAAGCCATACAAATAGTAGAAAAGAATTATGATAGAAGAATGCTTAGAATAAAAGTTGACTCATCAGATGGAGATAAGGTAAATGTTAATTTACCTATAGCTGTTATAACTTCAGTGCTTAAAGCAACAGGAAAACTACCAATTAAAAATGTTGATATGGAAGGCATAGATTTTGAAGTGTTGATTGAAACAATAATAGCAGCATTAGATAATGAAATGATTGGGGAAATAGTTACAGTGGATTCAAGTGATGGAGATATTGTTAGGGTTGTAATTGAATAGGTGTAGTAAATGAAGATAGTAGTAAAGTCAAAGGATACAAATATAAAAATATATGTGCCTATGTTCATTTTAACTAGTGGCCTAAGGTTTTCAAAATTTATAACTAAAGAATATAGTAAACATGGTAAAACTAATAATGATAAAAAAGACCTTATGAAATATATGAATTATATAGATATGGATATTATTATATATGCAATTAAGGAACTGAAAAGCTACAAAGGATTAACACTAGTGGAAGTAAGAGCTAATGATGGAACTTATGTATTAATAAAAGTATAATAAAAAGGGGGCTACGCATACTTGGTGCGTAAAATTTGAACTATGAAATTTAAAATCTTAAAAGAAAAAAACTTTTCACTTTTAATGTTCGGAAAAATCACATCATTAATAGGGTCTAATATGCAGAGTTTTGCTTTATCCTTATTTGTTTTAGCTACAACTGGATCTGCTACTAAATTTGCATCTATCCTTGCAGTTTCACTTATTCCACAGCTTATTTTAGGGCCATTTGCTGGTGTTATAGTAGATCGTTTTTATAGGAAAAATATACTAATAGTACTAGATTTAATAAGCGGGGTTGTTGTTAGTATTTTTGCAATTATATATTTTGTTACTGGTGAAATGACATTAACAAATATTTATATCTTGGTAATAATACTTTCTTTAATATCAACTATTGATAGTCCTGCATTACAAACTATAATACCTACCATTACAAAAAGAGAAGATTTAGTAGAAGCTAATGCTTTAAATTCTTTAATTATGTCTATTGGAAGTGTTATATCACCAGCTATTGCTGCAGTAACTTATGGCGAGTTAGGTTTAAAAGGAGTTTTTATAATAAATTCTATTACATTTTTCTTATCAGCTCTTTCAGAAGTTTTCTTAGTTATCCCTAGGAATGCAAGAAAAACAGAAAAGCTTTCTTTAAATAGTTTTATTGGTGAATTCAATGAAGGAATAAGATTTATAGTAAAAAGAAAAGATATTATTAATATAGTTACTTTAGCAATTATTTTAAATTTTGCATTTGGATCATTTACTGTAGGAAGCACCTATATTAGTAAAATGATTTTAAAGGTTTCGGATTTTCAATATGGAATGGTGGAGTCTTTTGGTGTTGTAGGAATGATAGTTGCAACTTTTTTTATAGGATGGCTTTCTAAGAAGAATTCTATAGGGAAAAACTTATATAGTAGTTTATTATTAAGCTCGGTAGTTCTTTCAGGTTATGCAATTGTAGCATTTAAGCCTTTTGTACAAATAGAAAATAGTATTATATATTTGTATTTATTAATGTTATTAATTACTTTTGTTATGTGCCTTTATGTAGGCCTTGCAAATACATTTTTAAGTATAAATTTTCAATATATTGTGCCATTAGAGTTTATGGGCAGAGTATCAACAGTTATGGGAACAGGATGCATGATTGCAATGCCAATAAGTAATATTATATATGGATATCTTTTTGATAAAATAAGTGTATCTAATATATTCATAATTTCTTCAGCAATAATGGTAATTGCTATGCTTTTATATAAAAAGTCATTACTTTCAATTAATGTTAATGAAGATGAGAAATGTGAAGCAGAAGTGGAACCAACTTAAATATATTGAATAATAAAAGTATCACAGTATTAAAAAAACTGCGATACTTTTATTCATATTTGAAAGAATATAATAGAATAGATGAAATTATTAGTATTTTTTACTATAAAATGTATTGTTGTTAATAAAAATATGAAATGATAAAATTTCATTATAAATACATATTTAATATGGATAAATATATATTTTATGAAAGGAGATTATAAATTGATAGATAAAAATAATTCTATGTATACAGCATGGCTGAATCATAAAGAAGTTAGAAACTCTAACCTTAAAGAGTATTTAAAAAATATATATGTAGCATCAAAATTAACTGACATTATAAAAAGTTCTTTAGTGGAGTTAGAAGAAGGGTTGAATAATGATAGCTATGAAGACATTATTCAAAATATATATCTAAAAGAAAATGATATAAAAGTAAATAAATATATAAAATTAGAAATAAAAGAAAATAAATTTTTAAGAAAAAATGGTTATGAAATTAAGAGGAATTTTATAAATGAAAATAAAAGTTGTATAAGCATTGTAGGCTTCGATGAAAATGGAGTTTTATATGGGGTATTTCATTTGTTAAGGTTGTT
>JAEZAL010000360.1 GCA_023427705.1 Bacillota bacterium
TTATACAGATTTAATTCCACAAAAGTTTAAGGATATTGCAGTTGAATCTGCTAAATCTGTAGGAGCTAATTTTTGTGGAGTAGATATGATGTTAGAAGATTATAGTAATGAAAATTCTAACTATGCTATAATTGAGCTTAATTTTAATCCAGCTATTCATATTCATTCATATCCTTATAAAGGAAAAGAAAGAGAAATAGCAAAAGAAATACTAGATATATTGGGATTTATTAAAAATTAATAATAAAGAAAATTGATTTTAGAATACACCTCAAATGTTAGGCGTTAATATCTAGCATTTCAGGTGTATTCCATTATGATGACTTAATTATCTATTCAATAATAAAAACAATCCCATAATAAATAGTAATTTTATTAGGGAATATTATGGAATATATATATTTAAATGTAGTAAAATAGAGTAAATAATATGTTATTCTATGTAATTATTAATATAGATAAAAGGGAAGGAGATTTATTTCTATGAAGTATAATATAAATAAGGATTATGTGTTAGATATAGCAAAAAAGATATTAGAATTTGATAGCCCTACAGGATTTTGTTTTGATATTATGGAGGTTATTAAGGATATAGCAACAGGATTTGGATATAAATTTGAAACAACTAGAAAAGGCTGTGGAATAATTACAATTCCAGCAGAGAGTAATGATAAAGTAATAGGTTTATCTGCTCATGTAGATACTTTAGGAGCTATGGTTAGATCAATAACTAGTAGCGGGACTCTAAAATTCACCTTATTAGGAGGACCCATACCAGCTACTATGGATAGTGAGTATTGTAAAATAAGAACAAGAGATGGAAAGATATACACAGGAACGTTTTTAAGTACAAGTCCAGCAGTTCATGTTTATGCTGATAGTAAAGACAAAAAGCGTGATCCAGAAAATATGGAAGTTAGGATAGACGAAAAAGTTTTATCAAAGAAGGATGTAGAAAACTTAGGAATATGCCCTGGTGATTTTATATTTATTGATCCAAAGACTACTATAACTGAAAGTGGATTTATAAAATCAAGATTTATAGATGATAAAGGTAGCGTATCAGCATTAATGGGGTTAATGGAAGTATTTAATAGAGAAAAAATAACTCCTAAACATACAACAAAAATATTTATATCTACTTATGAAGAGGTAGGACATGGTTCTTCATATATTCCTCAAGATATAACAGAAATGATAGCTGTAGATATGGGATGTATAGGAGATGATTTAAGCTGTACAGAATATGACGTATCAATTTGTGCTAAGGATTCAGGAGGCCCTTATGACTATAATATGGTAACTGATTTAGTAAATTTAGCCAAAGAAAATAATATTAGATATGCAGTAGATATTTATCCTATGTATGGATCAGATGTTGGAGCAGCGCTTAGGGGAGGAAATGATATAAGGGGAGCACTTATAGGACCTGGAGTTCATGCATCACATGGAATGGAAAGAACACATTATGAAGCCATAGAAAATACTATAAAGCTACTTATAGAATATTTAATGATATAATGTTTTAATTTATACTACTTTATTAATATTTAAGAAAATTAATATTTTATGTTAAGTTTATATTAAGAAATAAGGGGTAAACTAGAAGCCATTAGTAAATGACTTGGAGTGTAATTAAAATGAATGAGATACAAGTAATAATAGAATATTTTGCAAGATATGGCTTAATATTTGTATTTTTAATAATTTTTCTGGAATATTTAAATTTCCCAGGACTGGGGGCAGCTGTAATAATGCCTGCCTTAGGCATAGCTGTAGCAAAGACAGGAATTAATTTTTTCTTAGCACTAGGAATATCAATAATTGCTGGTGAATTAGCAAGTTACGTGCTCTATGGAATATCATATTGGTTTGGGCAACCTATTTTAACTAAGATTTATAATAAGTTTCCCAAATCAAGAAAATCTATAGATAAGGTCTTTTTATATATAGAAAATTATGGGGAAAAAGGTGTCTTAATAACAAGATTAATTCCAGCTGTTAGAACATTAATTCCAATTGTAGCAGGGATGTTTAGGATGAATATATTAAAGTTTTCAGTTTACTCAATTATAGGTATAACAATTTGGAATTCAGCTCTTATGTATGCTGGATATGCTTTTGGATATTTTTTTATTTAAGTATGACATATTATTATATAGGTGAATATATTGTTAATATGATATAACTTAAGGAGTGATTTTGTTGAATTATGATAAAAACTCTAAAGAGATTCAAGAGGAAAATATTGATATAAACCCTGAAGAAATTCAAGAGGAAAATATTGATATAGACTCTGAAGAGATTCAAGAGGAAAACACTGAAAAATGTCGTGGTATTAATCCAGCAGATCCAATAACTATACCAAAATTCGTTGATAGATTACCAATTCCACCTGTAGCAGCTGAAAAAAAATGTATAGATGAGCATCAGGTTGGGATTTCAAATCAGCACAGAATTATAGCTAAAGAAGCAGAACACAAATTTTCTTGTTATTTTCCACCAACAAAGATTTGGGGATATGACGGCTTATATC
>JAEZAL010000092.1 GCA_023427705.1 Bacillota bacterium
GATATAAATAATATAAAAACAATAATACTAACTCATCATGATATAGACCATATGGGAAATGTTAAAGCTATTTTAAACTTAGTACCTAATATTGAAGTAATTACTTTTGACAAAGAAGCTGATTATATTAATGGTAGTAAAATTCCATACAAGGTAGAATATATGGAGAAAAACCTAAATAAATTAGATGAAAAAGGTAAACAGTTTTATAATCTTTTTAAATTATTCTATGATAATAACAAAATAGATGTTATTAAAACAGTAAAGGACAATGATGTAATTAATAAAGGTGAAGATATTAGAGTTATTGCAACGCCAGGTCATACATTAGGTCATATGAGTTTATATATAGATAAATATAAATTATTAATTGCTGGAGATTTATTAATAAGTAAGGATGGAGAAGTAATTAATTGCCCAAAAGAACTTAATTACGATAATGATATGTATTTAAAATCCATTAATAAGATTAAAAAGCTAGATATTGAAACAGTCATATGTTTTCATGGTGGGGTATCTGTTCTAGGAAATAATTTTAAACCTAGTCTATAGTATTTCTTTTCTTTTTTAAAACTAGTATTATCAATACTTTTAACTTAATATAAAGTAAAGATAGTAAAAGGTGGTAATGTTAACTTTATCACCTCTATGAGCTTTGTATATTTGTTAATATAGGGATTATAATTTCAATATTATAATCTCAAAAACATTAATGTTGTTATTAAATATAGTAAGTAAATTGAAATTTTTGTAATTATGTATTATTTTGCTGATATATAACTATATAATGAAATTTATAATTCCATATAGTACATGACATATCATAAATATAATTGATGCTATAAGTGCAACTATATTTTTTCGCTCTATAGAAAGTAGTATGAATGCTACACATGGAGAAATACATAAATCTAAAATTATAGCTGAATTTACAATACCTATATAGTATAAAATCCATCCCGCAAAATATATAATTATGGAAATAATAATCCACTTAAGCCATATTTTTTTCATTGGCTTTTGACATTGTTTATTTTTAATTATACATAAAGATATAATCATAATTACTTGAAAAATTGAAGCAATCATATCTATAATTGGGGTTATAGATTCATTCCTCAATATATCATTTGAAGTTGGAACTGCAAACCATATAAAATTTGGAGTCATAATTATCAGGAATAAAAGTAATCCCAAAACATCAAAGCCAATTTTATATTTTCTTATTTGAAACATTATCTCACCTACAAATTCCTAGTTGTCTATATAATATCCAAAATAATGATGTAAAAGGTTTTGTAAGTACTATAAAAACTGAACATACAATCCGCATAATAGTAATTTTGTTTTGTAAATTTTTAATAAACTCACCTCTTTGAATTCCCATTTATATATGTTATCAGATATATACATAATTCGAATTATAATACTATTGCATAATAATGTATATAAATATATATGTTAATGTTAAGGTTTATTGATAGAAAATAGCTATTAAGTTAGGTAAAATAAGTATGAGAGGTATGAAAAATATGATTAGTAAGAATTTAAAAAGTTTAAGAAAAAAATATAACTATACACAAGATGATATAGCTGAGAAGCTTAATGTTTCTAGGCAATCAATAGCAAAATGGGAAAGTGGAGAATCTACTCCAGACATATATAATTGTGTTAAGCTTGCAGAATTATTTAATGTTAAATTAGATGATTTAGTTAATCATTCAGAAGAGGAAACAGGAATTGTAGTACCACCTAAAGGTAAGTATTTCTTTGGATCAGTTTTAGTTGGAGAAAGAGGACAGATTGTAATTCCAAAAGAAGCAAGAGATAAGTTTAATATAAATGCAGGGGATAAGTTATTGCTATTAGGAGATGAAGATAGAGGAATTGCAATTGTTCACGAACGTGATTTAATAAACTTTATTGGAGTAACGGGAGTAGCAACGAAGGATGATTAAACATAATAGTTATAAGAAAGAAGGAAGAATATATGAGTAAAATAGTTTTTTTCTGTATTCCAGCACATGGACATACTAACCCAACAATAGAAGTTGTTAGAGAATTAGTAAACAGAGGAAATGAAGTAGTATATTATTCATTTAATGAATTTAAAGATAAAATTGAAGGTGCAGGTGCAAAATTTATTCCTTGTGATAAATATTTACCAGAGCTTAAACCAGAAGATGAAAAGAAGGTAGGAAAAGACTTTACAGCCTTAATAGAAATGGTAGTAGATACTACTTTAGCTTTAGATGAGAAAGTTTGTACTGAACTTAAAGAGTTTAAGCCAGATTGTATTGTATCAGATTCTTTAAGTTTTTGGGGAAAACTATTTGCAAAGAAACTTAATATTCCTTATATATGCTCTACAACAACCTTTGCTTTTAATGAACATACAGCAAAAATGATGAAGCAAGGTTTAAATGAAATAGTACGAATGATTTTAGGCATGGGGCGTATTAATAAGAAAATAGAGCTTTTAAGAAAACAAGGCTATGATGTTAAGAATTTTGTTTCTATAGTTGAAAATAATAATGATACGAATACCATTGTATATACTTCAAAAGAATTTCAACCTATGGCAGAAACCTTTTCTGATAAGTATTATTTTATAGGTCCATCAGTATCTAAGGTTAAAGTTGAGAGTAAGAAAAGTAATAATAAGAAAATATATATTTCTCTTGGTACAGTTAATAATAAAAATAGTAAATTCTATAAAAATTGTATAAAGGCATTTAAAGATACTGATTATGATGTGATTATGTCTGTTGGAAAAGATACTGATATTAATAATTTAGGAGAGATACCTAATAATTTTATAATTAAAAATAC
>JAEZAL010000168.1 GCA_023427705.1 Bacillota bacterium
GTATTTAGGTGCAAATTTAATATCAACATAATATTAAAAGCGGCAGTGAAAAATCACTACCACCTTTAATAGACATAATAATTTTAAAATTATCCTAGAATTTATTTCATATTAAATAACTTCCAAGACTTATTTTCTTTAGATAGTGTTAATTGTAAATCCCTTGTAAAGCTTTCTTTTCCTTCTTTTGCAGTAACAGCAATATCAACAACCATAACTTTTGTTATAATATCAGCATCAAAATCGATATAACCTGAAAGCTCATCTAATAAAGCTTCATATTTATGTACTGACATCTCGTAACTATCGATAATCTCGTAACTAATCTTATATTTATGTCCAACTTGATTTTCAAAATTATCAAAGTCTTTATAAATAAAATCAGCAAAATAGTTTTCCACATAGTTTTGATCATCCATGCAATAGTAAATTTCACTTGTCATAGAAATTATATTGTCAACATCATAATTTTCATAAGCATTCATTATTTTACGAACTGTACCTTTGTAGCCAATAAAACCTGAACTAATTTTAACTGAAAAAATAGCAAGTACAAGTATAACTATAAGACTTACAAACAGTTTAAATTTTCTTTTTATTTTTGCTTTCTTTTCAAGCTTTGGATTAACGTCAAAAGATGTTCCACAGTTACTACACTTATTTTCTTTATCACTTAGTTTAGTTCCACAATTCCCACAAAACTTAGACATTATATATCTTCCTTTCAATTTATGAGTTTTTTGCTTTTATTCGTTTTTTAATTTTAATAACTATAGTTAATATTATTATTGAAATAACAACTCCAACTGCAATATAAATTACATAAGTATAATCAACAACTTCTCCTCTACTATTTTCAGTTGCTTTATACTTCAGATCATACTTTCCGTCACCATCTTCATCCACCTTTAATACAGTTGAATTAGAATTATTCGCAACAGTATCAATTACAGTACTCTTAGTGATTTTAACATTACTAAATTTACGTAAATCACTGTACTCACCTGAATCATCCATAAATCCAATAGTATAATTCATATAACCACGACCATTACCTTCAATCTGAATATCATAGTCGCTTCCTTCTTTTAGACGAAGTATCTTAATTCTATTATCGCTACTACTTGAATTTTCTTTTTCATTTTCCTCAAACGTAAGAGTACCAAAAGATGTTCTAGTACTTCCATCGGTATCAATAGAACATAGAGTTTCTCCTTTATATGAAACAGTAACATCTACAGGGCAAGCTATACGAATATATATGTACTTTTGACCGTTGATTTGGTCAGCTATATCACCAAAGAAGAACCTTAAATCATCTGCATTGTCAACTTCATAGTGACAGCCATCACTTGCAATATTCTCTAAAAGCGCTTGTGCTGAAGTCTTATTTTTTGCACTACCAAAGAAACCTAATGTGTAAATATATATATCTTCACTTTTAATTTTTTCTGCAAATTCAATAAGTTCATTACCTAGTTTGCCTTCATTAGGTTCCCCATCACTCATAAGTACAATAGTTTTTTTCTTTGCTTCACTATTTTGCAACATTAAATATGCTTGTGATAATCCAGCTTCAATATTAGTTCCACCACCAGCATTAATCCTACTTAATACATTATTCAAATATCCATCATTCTTGCTGAAATCAGAGATTTTATTACTTGTATTATTATAAGTTACAACACCAACGCTAGCCTCTTTTTCTAAAATTGTATTTACAAATTTTTCAGAAGCTTTTTTTGTTTCCTCCATTGGGTTTCCAGCCATACTTCCTGAAACATCTAGAACTAATGCTACATCACTTTCCTCAGAACTGCTCATTGAAGGCCATTCACTTGCACCGTTACTTGCTTCTATTTCATCAATTTTTGCTTGTACACATTTTGCGTAAGCTGCAGCACCTTTATCATTAGGGTGAATAGAATATGCAGATGACACTTTATTCCATAGTAACTCTTCAGCTACAGCACCAAAAATCACCTTATGAATATACGGATCAGAAGAGTAAGCTCCTTTTCCTTGAAATTCTTCTTCAACAGAAACAAAACAAATTTTCATTTCCTCAGCCTTACATCTATTAACTATTGATTCGATTTCCTTATTAAATCTGCTTACGGAATCATTTATTAACTCAGCTTCTTTCTTACTAAATGGGAGTCCTTTTCCATTTTCATCTAATAATCTCGGATATCCAGCTATAATAATTTTAGCTTTATTTTCTGTTGCAATTTTAATATCATTATAAGCAGCATAAAGCTTATCTTTTATACTTTTTGATTCTTTATCATTTGTACCATAATAAAAATCACTCCATACTGACTGCAATAGATTATTTAATGCTCCTGGATTAAAAGCACCCGAAATAACAGCTTTTTTTATAATCTCTCCAAATTCTGCATCATTCCCCCCCATAGACATTGTGACATATTCAGCACTTTTCCCTTCTTCTTTCAATTTACTAAAAATATCAAGTTGTGCTGGAAGGTATGTTTCATCTTTTTTACCAGTCACATTATGTACTTTTTGTTGCTTGCCTTCTAAGTCTTTCGTTTTTGCTCCTGATGATGCAACAAAATACCAGTTAGTGTCACGATTTTCAGCCATTGTTCCATTAACTCCATCAAGAGTTAATCTTCCACTCCAGCTTTTTTGTGATCTATGTGCAAGCCAATCATAATCTTTAACTTTTTCAGATAATTCTTTATCTTGTCCATAAAATGGCCCAATACCTTCTCCCGATGAAAAAGAATCTCCTAAGGAAACTATTATTCTGCTACCTTCTTCAACAGTATCTGCAAAAGCATTAACTTCATTAATTGAAGAAATCATACCAAATAACATTATGCTACCAAGAAATAGACTTGTAATTTTCTTAAATTTAACTGTCATAGTGCGAATCATAATTTATCAATCTCCTCACTAGTCAGCTTATCAATAGTTTCCTTATTGATTTTATCAACCTTTTTAATAATATTCTTAGATTCATCTGGAATATTTACATAGAATTTATTTGTTGTATTATCATAGCTTGTAATAGTATCTGTTTCTGATATCATTACATTAACTTTATCTTCATTTGCAAAATTATATGTAACTGGCATTGCAAAATAAGAACCATTAATCTCATATATCATCCAAATATCACCTGATGTAGTAGCATAATAAGCTTTATACATTGGATGTTGTTCAGAAGAATTTTTAGTGATTTCTTTATCACTTAAGTAAGTACCATCAATTAAATAATCATAAAGAATTTCTACATCTGTAAAACCTCTACTTTTAAAGTTCTCATAAGCTTTAGCTTCAGTACTAATATTATGAGATGTAGTTACATCAAAGCTATCTTTAAGTGTAGTATTTTCATTAAAATGTTTTTCTGCATCAAATTCAGGGACTTCATAATTATCCCCTAAATCATTTTCTTCCTCTGTATTTGTAGGAATATCAGCATCGTTATTATCACCTGTATTTTTATTTTCATCATTAGGAGCACTTGTTCCCTTATCTTTAAGATTAAGAGCTACAAAAATTTTATTTACAAAAGGAATATCTAATTTTCCTTTATACACCATAAAACCAATAGTTCCCGCTGATGCAAGTATTAATAATAAAATAAATATAATTATCTTTTTAAATATTTTTTTAGGTTTCTTCTTTTCCTTATCACATTTAGGGCATTTCTCTGTTTTTTTATGAAGTTTAGCTCCACATTTCCCACAAAACTTCGCCATTGTTTCTCCTCCTTAAATAAAAGTAAAAACACAGAGACGGAAGAGTATACAACCATCCCTGCGTTTTGATTAATCCATAAACTTGCTTACAAGCGAATCAATCATAGGAATGCTAATTGTTCCTTGATTAAATGCTTTAAGTGCTAATACAATTAATAAGATGTTTTCTAGTATATTACAAACTCCATGAATTGCACTAATAATACTTGAAATAAAATTCAGATGGAATTCTCCACCAAATGCTCTAAATAAGCTGTCAATTACACCGATAGCATTTGGAATCAAGTTACATAGAACATAAAGTATAGAAAAGCCAAACATTATTGCAACAGCTTTAACTGTAGTTTGCTTTAACCAAACATTCTCTTCAAAAAGTAGAATATATCCTGCTAATAAAATGGAAATAGTATATCCACCAACTAAGCATGATAAAACCATAGCAGCGCCTAATAATCCAACTGAAAGTCCTAATCTTGTCTTTTGCATATTAATAAATCCCCTTAGTGTTAGTTTATTTTTGTTCCGCACTCAGTACAGAAG
>JAEZAL010000192.1 GCA_023427705.1 Bacillota bacterium
CATATATGTATCTTGATTGTTACGTACTGCACTTTTATGATGTGCTGGTTGTATTATATTAATATCTTGATGATTCTTTAATATATATTCATAAGCTTCTTTATCTGATGGAATAGCCTGTTGAGCAATTACTTCGGTTACGTTAAATCCATATTTAAGTAAAGCTTTTGCTAAAGTAAATGGACGAACAGCTGCACTATTAGAAACACTTACTGGAATATTGTTTAATTTCTTTACAGCACTTTCAATTGCAAGCTTAGTTTCCTCTTCTTCTTTTTCTATATCAAACTTTGGATTATCTACTTTAGTATGATTTTCAGAAAGTATTTTTGCTAACGCTTCATAATTTTCACGAATTTCATCTGTATCATATGTAACCATAGCATCAATAGTCTTTGTTTTATAAGTCTTGTCCATATATTCTGATGCAAACTTTGCTTGAGGCTTAAGTAGTAAGTTATACTTACTTCTTCCCATCTCACAGAAATCTTCATATTTCTCATAATCTGCAACTTGTCTTATTGATATACCATAGTCTCTAAAAAGTTCAAATGCTTCACATTCTTCTTCAAGTCTTGAATAATTACCATAAAGATTTATAGCATCTTCTGTAGCACAATTATCAGTCTTAATAGTTGAGAACATTGATTGTATTGTTGTTACTAATGATGGTCTATTAGTATCTGAAGCTATAGGATTCATATGGCATGAACGAGCCCTTACTCCTGGATGAGCATCTTCTATTTGTTTTGCAATAGAATCTATGTCTGTACCAATAAAATCATTTATACAAGGTACAAATAAGAATAGTACTTTTATACTTTTATCTTTACTAAGTAACTCTTCTGCTACCTCTAAAATTAAATTATCATAATCAATTACAACATCTGCAGATGTAACAGGTAAATTAGATGTTCTATTTTGTTGTTGATTTTCCAATTCCACCCTTGCCATAAATAGCTTTTTTTATCATTAAATTCTCCCTTTCTCTTGCAAAAATGATATTTTTATTTATAATGTTTATTATGAATTTTTTCTAACAACAATAATACGAAAATACTTTATCACGAGAAATAATACTTGTCTGTTGCATATGCAACATTTTAATACTTAATTAATAATAATTTTTATTATCAAAAAAAAATCATTATTTTTTGGGGGTGTATTGATAATGAATTTCACTATTGATTTGTTAAGTAAAAATATTCTATTTAAAAATATCCCAAAAGATAGAATACAATCTATCCTAAACTCTAATGCCTGTAGTATAAAAACTTTTAATCCTAAAATAAATATTTATGAAATTGGGGAGAAAATCAATTCTACTTGCATCATACTTAATGGAACTGTGGATATTCTTCAAGCATCTATAACTGGTGATGAGATTATAGTTGATCGTCTTACACAAGGAGATATCTTTGGTAATTCATTCTCATCACCATCTGATATTGATACATTAAATTATATTAGAAGTGATGACTATTCAACTATTTTATTTATAAATATATATAAGCTCTTAAGAGAATGTACATTTATCTGCGAATATCGTCCATGTTTGTTTGAAAACATTATAAATTCATTAGCTAAAAATAATATTGTTCTTAATACAAAAATACAAATTATGTCTCAAAAGACTCTACGTAATAAACTTATTACGTACTTTGAACTACTATCTATGAAAAAGGGGTCAAATGAGATAACTCTTCCATTTAATAGAGAGCAATTAGCATGCTATCTTGGTTCAGAACGTAGTTCTATATGCCGTGAACTTACAAAATTAAAAAATGATAATCTTATTGATATAAATGGAAATAATGTAATACTTCTTTCACAAAAAGCTTCATCATTTTAAGTTTTTTTATTATACTTATATATCAACATAAATTTAGTAATAGTTTATAAATCATATACATATTAATGAACACTTTAAACTTATCTATAAGTATCATTAGCTTGAAAGTAAAATACAGCATTCTTCTATTTCTAAATGAAATAGTCTAAATTTATATTTCATATATAAATCACATAATAATTTATAAAAACTGCATTGTTAATAACTAATTATAGGATTTCAAAATTACTTGACAAATTATTAACTGATAAATATTATTAATAATTGAACAATTGATACGAATTTTCAATTAAAATAAAAAATTAACTAGTAATACTTATTAGTTTAAATAATAATAAACGCATGTTACAGCGTAAAACATTTAATAAATAATGAAAGGAGCTAGTTACTGTAAAACATGTAACATTATATAAGTTTTTCAGTAACAAATTAATAATGGAATTGAAAATTTTAGAACTTAGTGCATCTCATGCATTTGGTGCTGGGAACGCTGAAAAAAAAGATGATTACATAACAGTAATTGATGAATATGAACTTGAGTCAACTGATTTATCTAACTACAATGTTTTATTAATTAATTATTTTACTGATCAAGAGTACTTATATAAACATAAGGAAATCATTGAAAACTTTTTAAATGAAGGAAAAGT
>JAEZAL010000352.1 GCA_023427705.1 Bacillota bacterium
ATCAAATGCACTTAATGAAGCTGTAGCGCCAGAGCCCATTGCAATAATAATTTGCTTGTATGGACTATCAGTACAATCACCAGCTGCAAAGACACCATGTATACTAGTAGCGCATTTTTTATCAACAATAATTTCACCTATTTTGTTAATATCTAAAGAATTATTTAACCATTTTGTATTTGGTACTAAACCAATTTGTACAAAGATTCCTGCTAAACTAATACTTTTTTCTTCATTTGTACTTCGGTCTACATAAATAAGACCATTTACTTTATTAGTTCCAGTTATTTCTTTTACTTGAACATTTTTAAGTACAGTTACATTAGATAAACTATTTAACTTTTCTTGTAAAACTGCATCTGCTTTTAATTCTGGTAAAAATTCTAATACAGTAACATGGTTTACTATATTGGCAAGGTCAATAGCAGCTTCAATTCCAGAATTTCCACCACCAATTACAGCAATATCTTTTCCTTTATAAATTGGACCATCACAGTGTGGACAATAAGCAACACCCTTATTTTTAAACTCTTTTTCTCCAGGTACACCAAGTTCTCTCCACTTAGCACCTGTTGATATTATTACAGTTTTACTTTTAAGAGTTATATTACTATCTAAACCTACCTCTATATAATCATCATTCTTATTTAGTGATTTTGCACTTTCAGAACTTATAATATCGACATCATAATTTTTAACATGTTCTTCTAAGTTTTTAGAGAGTTTTGGGCCTTCTGTATATGGAACGCTAATAAAGTTTTCAATGCCGAGTGTATCCATTACTTGACCGCCAAATCTTTCAACAACAATTCCTGTTTTAAGACCTTTTCGAGCAGAATAAATAGCTGCACTAGAGCCAGAAGGGCCGCCACCAATAACTAAAACATCAAATATTCCCTTATCATTGAGATAAGAATTATCCTTCTTCTCACCAAGATTTGATAAAATTTCTTCTAAGCTTACTCTACCACTATCAAAATATTCTCCATTTAGGAAGGTAGTTGGAACAGCCATAATATCTCTAGATTCTATTTCTTCTTTAAAGCTTTCACCATCAATCATTGTATGAGTAATACGTGGATTAAGAATGCTCATAAGATTTAAAGATTGAACAACATCAGGACAATTATGACAACTTAAACTTATAAATGTTTCAAAATTCAAATCTCTGTCGATTGATTTTATACTATTTATTAAATTTTCATCTACTTTTGGAGGTCTTCCACTTACTTGTAATAGTGCTAATACTAGAGAAGAAAATTCGTGTCCTAAAGGTAGGCCTGCAAAAATCACACCAGTATCTTCATTCATACGATTAATACTAAAACTAGGAGTTCTTTTAAGTTTAGCATCTTCTACATGGATTTTAGAAGACATAGATGATATTTCATTAATAAGTTCAGCCACTTCTAAAGAAGTTTTATCATTACCTATATTTTTCTTTATCAAAATATCATTTTCTAGCATATTAAGATAGCTTGAGAGTTGTTCTTTAATATTTTTATCTATCATATTTATTTACCTATTAAATTTTGCCAACAAGGTCAAGTCCAGGTATTAAAGTTTTAGATCCTTCTTTCCATCTAGCAGGACAAACTTCCTTAGGATTATTTCTTACATATTGAGCAGCTCTTAATTTTGTTACTAGAACACTAGCATCACGTCCAATATTGCCAGCATTAATTTCAACGCATTGAATAGTACCATCTGGATCAATGATAAATGTACCTCTATCTGCAAGACCAGATTCTTCAATAAGAACATCAAAGTTTTTTGATATTGTATGTGATGGGTCCCCAATCATAATATATTCAATCTTACCAATTGCTTCAGATGTATCATGCCAAGCTTTATGTGTAAAATGAGTGTCTGTTGAAACTGAATAAACTTCTGCTCCAAGAGATTTAAGAGTTTCATATTCGCTTTGTAAATCTTCTAATTCTGTAGGACATACGAAAGTAAAATCTGCTGGGTAAAAGCAAACTATACTCCATTTACCTTTAAAACTTTCTTCTGTTACTTCTATAAATTTACCATTTTGAAAAGCATCAGCTTTAAATGGTGCTACTTGTTTTCCTATTAATGACATATTATTCTCTCCTTTTATAGTAAATTTTTCTATTCAAAATTATTATTTGCTATGAAATTACTCATTATTCATAAATTGCTTTTTAATTCTTAAGTTTATTTTTTATTAAGTAAATAAATTTATGATTAAACAAAATTATAGATAAGGAAATTTTTACATAAGAAAAGAATATTATGAATTTATAAAAACTAGATATAGTATGCAATTATATTAAAATGACTTAAGATAATTGTCTCTAAGACAGAGAGGAGTTAAATAAATGACATTATTAATCAATGAAAAAGAGCTAAGTGATAAATTAATTAAATATAGACGGGAATTACATGAAAATCCTGAGTTATCTATGAAGGAATATGAAACCACAAAGAGGATTAGACAATGGCTAATAAATGAAAATATAAAAATTTTAGATTTACCTTTAAAGGTAGGAGTTGTGGCTGAAATAGAAGGTGATTATGAAGGTCCAACTGTTGCTTTAAGAGCAGATATAGATGCACTTCCAATAGTAGAAGAAACAGGACTAGAATTTTCATCTAAAAATTTTGGAGTAATGCATGCTTGTGGGCATGATTATCATACTTCATCAATTTTAGGAGCAGCTATTATTCTAAGAGAAAATAAATCAAAATTGCATGGTAATGTTAGGATAATATTTCAGCCAGCAGAAGAAAATGCTAAGGGGGCTGATATTATTATCAAGTCCGGGGCATTAAATAATGTAAAAGCTATATTTGGAATGCATAATAAACCAGATTTACCTGTAGGTACAATTGGAGTAAAATCATGACAGCTTATGGCAAGTGTAGATAGATTTGAAATAGATGTGATAGGTGTAGGTGGACATGCTGGCATACCGGAAAGGTGTATAGATCCAATTGTAGTGGCTAGTGAGATTGTTTCTGGATTACAAACAATTATAAGTCGAAGTTTAAGTCCATTTAATAATACAGTTATAAGTTTAACTAGATTTAATTCAGGTAACACTTGGAATGTAATACCTGAAAAGGCTTGTTTAGAAGGAACAGTTAGAAGTTTTCAAAATAAAATTCGAAAGATTATTCCAAGTCTAATGGAAAGAAAAGCTGAAGGAATTGCCAAAAGTCATGGAGCTAGGATAGATTTTAGATGGTATCCATATTTACCAGGTGTATATAAT
>JAEZAL010000357.1 GCA_023427705.1 Bacillota bacterium
CAATCATTCATGTTGCTTGAGAAATAATCTACTATTCCTTTAACTGGTGAAAGTCCAGTTCCTCCTGCAACCACTATTACTTCTTTATCCTTATAATTATCTATATCAAATCCATTTCCATATGGACCTCTTAAGAATAACTTATCACCAACATAATTATTGAATATTTCATCAGTTACCTTACCAACTCTTCTTATTGTTAAATCAACATAGTTTTCACCTATTCCACTTACTGATATAGGTGCTTCCCCATACTTTGGTAGTGATACTTCAAAGAATTGACCTGGCTTAACATCACCTTTAAATTCCATTCTGAAAGTATATTCAATTTCTGTATGCTTAATAACTTCTAATATTTTTGATATAAATGGTATATATTCATTTTTAGTCATATTACTTCACCTCATCCATAGCTTTTTCTAATTTATTAACACAATTTGAGAATGAAATATATTCAGGACATGCATCATCACATCTTCCACATCCTACACACATGTGATATCCCCATCTCTTTTTATAATCATAAACCTTATGAAGAACCTTAAATCTCATTCTTTGTCCTTTTTCTTTTCTAAAGCTATGACCTCCAGCCATATCTGTATATCCATCTACTTGACAAGATGCCCATACTCTTCTTCTTTCTCCAACTTTTCCATTATCCTTATAGAATATATCTTGCATAGTGAAGCATGTACACGTAGGACATACAAAATTACATCTTCCACAAGCTATACATCTTTCTGAATACTCATCCCATACTTTAGATTTTATTATATTTAAATCTATATTATCTGGGATATTTACTTTAACATTATTATCTTCAACGAAATCTGGTTTAACTTCTACAGATTCATTATTAAATTTATTAAATAATTCTTTAAATTCTTCATCTTTTACATCTAAATAAACTTCATTATCTTCTCTTTTAACATAAGCATTATACTCATCAGTTTTATTAGTTCCCATACTTACACAGAAACAATTATCAAAACTCTTTTCACATCCTATTAATATGAATTTAGCTTTTTCTCTTAATTTTTTATAGTACGGATCCTCAAATCCATTTCTTAAATATATATCATCAATTCTTCTTAGAGAATTCATATCACAACTTCTTAAAAATATTAATATAGATTTTTCATCTACATTAGGTTCTTTAGCTTCATCTTCAGTAAAGAAAAATAAAGTTTGAGTTATTGGAAGAAGTACTTCTTTATAAGAAAAATTAGATTTTTCATTAAACTCTATTTCTTCTATTTTAGATATTTCACCATATCTAACTATATCTGTATCTGAAAACTTTCCCTTTCCTTCAAAAACCTTTGGTGCATATATTTTATACTTTTTTGAAAACTCTTCTAAAGCTTTATTAAATTCATCTACTTTAAGTTTATATCCCATTTGAAACACCTCTTAGTTAAACTTTTTTTCTTTATTAAAATACTTAACTTCTAATTACTAATTATTTTTTTAATAATCCTTAAAGAAATATTTTTTACCGTTTATATATTCTTATTTTTCTGTTTTGCAAATTGTTATTATAATAACAATCTCTGAAATTATTATAAACTGAAACATAAATAAAAACTGTGATTATAATCACAGTTACATACTTTTTCTATTATTATATTTTTTAATGTTTTGGATTAATATGTTAATCATTCCTCTCCCCCATATACAATATCAGTCTAATTATAAATTATAATAGTATTCTCTTATTATAAATAAAATCATTTAACATATTTAAATTTATCTAATTTAAATATGTCTAAGTTAATTATATAGAGGATATAATCTATGCAATTGGATATATTAAATAATATATTTTTATTTTTTAAATTTTTTTAAAAAACAAAGGAAGTGAAGTAAATGTCAGAAAAACTAAAAACTAAAGGAAATTATTTTATAGTATTCATTTGCTTTTTAATTGGAGCAATACCCTATTGTATATCTCAAAATTTACAACCCCAAATGCAAATTCCTGTATCACATTCAGGAATTATTTCTGATATAGGATTTACAATGATATATTTTACAGGTACGATTCCTGTATTATTCAATGGTCTTACTGCAAAACTATATGATAAGTATAAAATCAAATATATCTATGTTGCTGGTTTAATTTTATGTGCTATTGGGTTTGGTTCCTTCGGACTTGCAAAAAACTCTATTATGTTTAATCTAAGTGCAATTATTAATCAATTAGGTGCAGTATTAGTTGTAGGATTGTCATTACCTGTAATTATCGGCCGATGGTTTCCCTATAGTGGAAGAGGAACTGCCTTAGGTATAGCCTTATCAGGTGGATCTGTTGGAAATGTATTTTTACAACCAATTGTAGTTAGCTTACTAAATATGTATGGATGGCAAAAAACTTATATTATATTAGGTATAGTTATTGCTATAGTAGGAATTCCAATAGCTTTATTGTTTATACGAGATCCTAAAAAGCATGAAATTGAAATAGGGCATGTTGATAACAAAGATAATACTAAAAAGGTAAGCTTCGAAGGGTTATCAAATGATGAACTTTTTAAGAACCCTAATTTTATATTATTTTGTATTGCAGCCTTACTTATATGTTTTTCAGCTGTTGCATTGGCAACACAATCAATTCCAGTTTTAACACTTAAAGGCCTTACAGATACACAAATAGGTTTAGCTGGTTCAGTGTATGGAATTACTTGTTTAATTGGTAACATTGGAGGTGGAAAACTATTAGATAATCTAGGAACTTTCAAAGCTATGATCATATCATGTATATTTGTAACAATAGGTCTATTAATTATGATTTTTATGCCATATGGAAGTCTGATAGGATTTGCTATTCCACTTTTAGCTGGATTAGCAATATTTACATTAACATCTGCCCCTGCATTTACTCCTGTAGATGTATTTGGAAATAAAGATAGTACTAAAAAATTTGCATTAGTTGGTATTTTTTATGCTATAGGTAGTGCATTTTCCCCTTTATTATTCACTCTTTTATCTAATGGCTTCGGAATATCTATAGCATCTCTTGTATTTTTAGTAGTAGGATTAGTAGGATATATATTAAATGGATACTCAATAATACAATATAAAAGATCTATTAAATAAAATTTTATCATACATATAATAAAATTTTTAATAAATTTAATTAAGGAGCTGATAATTCAGCTCCTTTTAAGTTAGTTAATTCAATTATTTTTTCAATGTGTTTAATAATTATTATAAATCATTAAGTTATTATATGTATTATAGGTTACAATAACTGCTATTCTTTTAAAGTCCCTTTAAAAAATCTTGCAAGTTTATCCACATCAGTTATAATAATAGTCTTTTTTTCATTTATTATTAAATCTTTTTCTTGAAGAAACTTTAAAGCTCTAGAGATAGTTTCTCTAGGTGCACCAAACATATCAGCTAAATAAGTTGTACTAATCTTTAAGTCTATTAGCGTGCCCTTCTCTACTTTGACACCATAGTCTTTAGATAGTTTCCAAAGTTTTGCTGCAACCCTCTTTTCTACCTTAATTGGTGTAGAATTCTTTAATTGCCTATAAAGTCTTCTTACTTTAATTGTTAAGGATGAAATAACTATTTTGGTTAATTCAAAATCATTTTTCATTACCTTTTCAAATTTAGCTTTATCAAAAGCTAATATCTCTGCCTTCTCGAAAACCTCACAATTTATAGAAGCAGGTAAATCATCTAGAACTACAGCATTTATTATTGAATCTTTTCCTAAAATAAACACTATCTTCTTTTGAGCAGATTCATTTAATTTATATAGTGACACTTTCCCACTACAAATTATATATATCCTATTATCTTTTTCTTTATCTCTGAATATATGGCTTCCTTTTATATAGCATTTAACTTCACCAAATTCAGATAAAGCTTCTTTTGTATCTTTACTTACTTTATTAAACAAATCCATTTTATCTAAATGACTATT
>JAEZAL010000370.1 GCA_023427705.1 Bacillota bacterium
ATTTGGTTATTTTTTCATTATAAAATTGTACTTAATTTAAAAATTTATAATAATATAATATTTGAATCATTTATTATTTACCAAAATAAAAAAAGAGTGATTTATATTAAACCCACTCTTCTTTAAAATTATATATTTTTGCCTTGAATTTGCCTTGATATGTTTAAAAGTATTCCCATAGCCATCATATTAATAACTAAAGATGTTCCTCCATAACTTATAAACGGCATTGGTACACCAGTAACAGGCATTGATCCAGTAACCACTGCTATATTTATTATAGCTTGAACTGCAATTATGGATGTTATGCCTATAGCTAATAAAGTTCCATAAGTATCACTAGCTTTCATCGATACTTTTATTCCTCTCCAAACAAAAAATACAAATAAAAGTATTATAAATAGACATCCAATTAATCCCAATTCTTCACCTATTATGGAAAAAATAAAGTCATTATGTGGTTCTGGCATATATAATGTTTTTTGTCTGGATTGACCAAGTCCAAGTCCAGTGACTCCACCAGCACCTAGAGCATAAAAAGACTGTATTAATTGATACCCATCTCCAGCTGGATCTTGCCATGGGTTCAAAAAATTAAGCATTCTTGCTCTTCTATAATCTTCTCCAAATATAAAAAACATTACTGCTACTAATAAGACAGGAGCAACCTTACCAAATAAATCTTGTAACCTACCTCCTGCCACAAATAATAAAATAAATGTAACTATCATTATAATAGCTGCAATGCTAAGATTTTTTTCTGCTAAAATCATAGCCGCAAAAAATCCCGATACTCCTAAATATGGAACTATACCAGTCCAGAATTTTTTAATACCATCGCCTTTTGCATCTAAGCTCATGGCTAAAAAGAATACCACAGCGTACTTAGTTAATTCAGATGGTTGAAATGATAACGGACCTAATTGAATCCATCTTTTTGCACCATTTACAGCTGGAAAGAAAAACACAGCAATTAATAATGGAACAGTAATAATTAGTATATGGGGTGTAATCTTTCGCAATTTATGATAATCAAAATTTGACATAACTCCCATAGCTATTAATCCTGTAATAGCCCATATTAATTGTTTTTTTAAATATACCATGCTGTCTCCATCTTTAAACATAGCATAATAAGAACTAGCAGAATAAATCATAATTATTCCAATTGCAAGCAAAAGAATTACAGCGTAAAATATACCATAGTCAACTTCTCCTACCTTACCCCTTTGTTTTGCTGCTCTCATATAACCTCCTCCAATCAATGATTAAAGGGCCATAAATCCTACAAAGCATAATACCACAGTAATAACTGAAAAAATTGTTACTATTTTAGTTTCACTCCATCCTATCTGTTCAAAATGATGATGAATTGGTGCCATTTTAAATAATCTTTTACCTCTTAGCTTGTATGAAGAAACTTGTAAAATTACAGAAATAGTTTCAAAAACATAGATTCCACCAACTATAAATAAAATAAGTGGTAATTCTAGTATTAAAGCAATAGTAGCTATTGCTCCTCCTATAGCTAATGAACCTGTATCCCCCATAAACACCTTAGCTGGATAAGCATTAAATTTTAAAAATCCAAGTAATGCACCTGCTAAAATTACAGAAAATACAGATAATGATTCATGTCCCATCGTAAAAGATACTACTCCAAAAAACGTTAATACTAATATACTAACAGTAGATGCTAAACCATCTAGACCATCTGTTAAGTTAACTGCATTAGTAGCTCCTGCATAATATACAATTACAAAAGGTACATACAATAACTCTAATGGTATTCTCGTATTTATAAATGGAATTCTTAAACTAGTCCCTAAGTTTACATGACCATATACTGCAATTGCAGTTGAAAAAATAACAAGTAACAACATTTTTTGCCAAGCTTTTAGACCTTCATTATCTTTTTTTAATATCTTCAATATATCATCTAAAAATCCAATGAAACCAAAAGCCACTAATGAATAAAGTGCAATCATAGCTTCATCAGTTGGACTAAATCTCATAACCAACACTACTATTAATGTTGATATAATAAATATTAAACCACCAATAGTTGGAGTTCCTGCTTTTTTTAGATGGCTTTGAGGCCCTTCTTTTCTAATATTTTGACCAAATTTTAATTTTGTTAGCATAGGTATTATTATAGGTCCTAATACAATTGTTATTACAAAAGATAAGACTAATCCTATAGCTATCTTTGACGATATAATGTCTATTAACTTATCCCCCATTGTTACTGCCTATCTTAGGCAGTTCACCTCCTTTGTTATATTTGTGCTTCTTCTAGTGAATTTACTATTTCTTCAAATCTAATTCCTCTTGATGCTTTTACTAAAATAACATCATCTTTTTTTATAATAGTATTTACATTTTTAATAAATTCATTTTTATCTTCAAAAGTAATAATATTATCTGAGCCAAATCCATCTTTATAGCATTCTTTATAATTACCAATAGCTATAAGTAAATCGACTTTATCCTTAGCATAATATCCAACTTCTTTATGTGCGTTTATTGATTCATCACCCAGTTCATTCATAGTTCCAAGTACAGCAATTTTTCTTCTATTTTTATATGAATTAAGAACATCTATGGAAGATTTCATCGAATCAGGACTTGCATTATAACAATCATTTATTATTGTAAATAGCTCTTTTTTTATTACTTGCAACCTCATTGATGTAGCTTCCAAATTCTTAATTCCCTTTTCCATTTGTGAAAAAGAAACATTTAATTTTTTTGCTACAGCGATAGCTAGCATTGAGTTTAAAACATTATGTTTTCCTGCCATTGGAATTTCAAAATTAAACTCTCTTTCTTTATCATTTATAGTAAAAGAAGTATTATCTTCCTTTAGTATAATATTAGAAGCATAGACATCATATTCATGATTATAGCCAATTCTTATAATTTCAAAACATTTATTTTTTATTTTTAATAAATAGTTATCTTCACCATTAATTATTAAAGTATTGTTCTCATCAAAATAATTAAATATTTCAGATTTAGCTTTTAAAATATTATCTTGAGTCTTTAAGTTTTCAATATGAGATAATCCTATATTGGTTATAACTGCAATATCTGGTCTTGCGCAATTAGCAAGTATATCTATTTCTCCTAAATCACTCATTCCCATTTCTAACACTGCAACATCATATGAACTATCCAGCTCTAATATCATAAGTGGTAATCCTATTTGGTTGTTAAAATTTCCTTTTGTCTTAAAAACCTTATATTTATAACTTAAAAAAGCAGCTATTAAATCTTTAGTTGATGTTTTACCACACGATCCTGTAACTCCTATAATCTTTATTCCAAGTTTTTTCCTATAAAAACTTGCTAAGTCTAATAGTGCTTTTTCTGAATTCTCTACTTTTATTACAGTTTTTCCTTGTTTTATTTCTTTTGTATCAAATAATATTTCATCAACAATTGCTATTGAAGCACCTTTTTCAAATGCTTCAACAACAAATTTATTTCCATTAAATCTTTCACCATTAATAGCTAAATATATATTATCTCTTTCAATTTTTCTGGTATCTATACAAATCTTATTGAAATCTGTTTTTCCTTCTACTATTACTTTTCCAGATATAGCTTCTAAAATTTCATTTAAAGATAATTCCACTTTGTACACCTCTATTATTTTCTTTTATTTGCTAGAATTTCATCAACAACTTCTCTTTCATCAAAATGAATTACGCCTTCATTAGTTATTTGATAATTTTCATGACCTTTTCCAGCAAGAACTACTACATCTCCTTCTTCAGCCATGTTTAATGCAAGCTTTATTGCTTCTGATCTATCTTCTATAGCTATATAGTTTGATTTACTGATTCCTGCAATTATTTCTTTTATTATAGCCATAGGATCTTCTTCCCTTGGATTATCAGAAGTTATAACTGCTAAATCAGCAAGTTCAGTTCCAATCCTACCTAACTCTGCTCTCTTTACCTTATCTCTATCTCCACCACAACCATATACAGCAATAAGCCTATTTTTAGCGTAATCTTTTAATGTTTCTAAAATATTTTTTAATCCATCAGGTGTATGTGCAAAATCAATTATTATATCATAAGGAATGTCATACTTATAACCTATTCTTTCACATCTTCCAGGTACAACTACATCTAAAAGACCTTCTTTTATATATTTTTTATCAATATCTAATGAAGTTAATGCAGCTATTGCCCCTAGTGCATTATAAACATTATACTCACCTGGTAAAACTGAATTATAATTTTCTCCATTAACTTTAAAGTGAATATCTCCTTCTTTTAACATAACACCAGAAGCTTTAAAATCACTTTCATCCTTTATTGAATATGTCTTTACTTCCTTATTCCCAATACCTTCAATATCTCTTACAATTCTATAACCATAATCATCATCTATATTTATTGCACAAATTTTACTTCTTTCAAATAATTTAAACTTAGCATTATAATAATTTTCAAATGATTTATGAAAATCTAAGTGATCTCTTGTTAAATTTGTAAATATCCCAACTTCAAACTCACATCCATAAACTCTATCTAGGTGTAGTGAGTGAGACGATACTTCCATAACACAATATTCACAATTTTCTTCAACCATATCTTTAAATAACTTTTGAAGTTCTAAAGACTCTGGAGTTGTTCTTTCTGATTTTACTTTTTTATCTCCAATATAGTTAGCAATAGTTCCAACTAATCCTACTTTTTTACCTGCTTTTTCAAGCATTGATTTTAATAAGTAAACTGTTGTAGTTTTTCCATTAGTTCCAGTTACACCTATTAATTTTAATTTCTTTACAGGGTGGTCATAATAATTAGCTGACATTGTTGCTAATGCTTTTCTGCCTTCTTTAACTAATAAAACAGTTACTTCTTCGTTATCTATATTTATATTTTTTTCACACAGAATAACTTTGGCACCAGCTTCAATTGCTTTAAAAGCATAGTCATGTCCATCTACTTCAAATCCTGTAAGACAAACAAATAAATCACCATCTTTTATTTTTCTACTATCATATTGGATGTGGTTTATCTCAACATCTTGGCTGCCGCTTAAAACTTCAAAACTTACTCCTTTTAATAAATCTAATAACTTCATTTAACCATCTCCTTAATATTCTAAACGAACTCCCTATATCTTTTGTATATAAATTTAGCATGTGAGTGTCCCACATGCTAATGTAAAGGGATATTCTAATTAATCTCCATATTCTTCATTCAATATTAATTTAACTTCAGTACCTTTAGTAACCATTTCACCCTTTGGAATACTTTGTTTTATTATTCTTCCTTCTCCATCATAAGTGAAATTAACTCCAAGGTCAGTTAAAATCTTTGTTGCTTCATCTAGGGTATACCCCCTTAATTCAGGAATAACAACATATTTATTATAAGACTCTACGTCGCCTGTGTCTATATTAATCTTAGAATTTTCTTTTACTGTATACCCTGGATATGGTTTTATATTTGTTATTATATCCCCATTTCCTTGGATATTATACTCTAAATTATATTCTTTTAATAGTTTTTTGCCTTCATTTACTTCAAGCCCTCTTATTTCTGGTATTACCACTTCTTTTACTATGCTATCAATATCATCTTTAGGCATATTTTCAGCCATATAATTAAATATATCTGTAAATAGAATATTAGCTAAAGGCGCTACTATTTGTCCTGCATAATAAGTTCCAGTTCCAGGTTCATCAATTGATATAAAAACAGTTATTTGAGGATTATCTGCTGGTGCAAATCCAGCTAAAGAAGATATATACTTTCCTGATTCATAGCCTCCACCTCTAGGATTTACCTTTTGAGCAGTACCAGTCTTCGCTCCTATATGGTATCCTTCAACATAGGCTTTACTAGAACCACCATAAGTAACTGTTCTCTCTAAATAATCCCTTAATATAGCCGTTTTTTCTTGACTTAGTACATCAATTACATTAGCTTCAAAAGATTCCTCTACAATCTTTTGTCCACCTTCATCTGTATAAGTTATTTCCTTCATTATATGTGGTTGAATTAACTTTCCTCCATTTATAATACTATTAAAAGCTGTCATATATTGAACAGCATTTACTGTATTTGTTTGTCCAAATGAAATAGTTGCCAAATCAGCTTCATTAATATCTTCTGTCTTCTTTATTATTCCTTTTGCTTCTCCAGGTAAATCTATCCCACTTATTTTTCCAAAGCCTAGTTTCTTTATATAGTCATTAAGTTTTTCTTTACCTATTCTTTTTCCAATTTCCATAAAGCCAACATTGCATGAATTTTGCAGTATCTCTGGTAAGGTTTGTGTACCATGCCCTGAAGTTCTCCAACATTTTATAGTATGTGGACCTATTTTTAAACTTCCATTACAAGTGAAAGTATCATCTTCTTTTACTAATCCTTCTTCAAGATTACCTATCATCGTTACTACTTTGAAAATTGAGCCTGGTTCAAATGTATCATTTACTAAATGATTTCTCCACATTTTTTGAACTTTTTCAGCTAGATTTTGCCCATCATAATTATCAGCACCTTCATATGGATTGTTAGGATCAAAATCAGGCTTGTTTACCATAGCTAATATTTCTCCTTTGTTTGGATCCATTATTATTATAGAAACCTGCTTTGCCAAGTTATCCTTATATCCCTTTTCTGCCACCTTTTCTGCAAAGGCTTGTAAATTAGAATCTATAGTAAGTACAACATCTTTACCATTTACAGGAGAAGTAAATTCTGAAATTGTGTATGGAAGCTCATCATTATACTTACTTAACTCTGATATCCTTAATCCAGGCTTACCTGATAAATATTCATTATATTCTAGCTCAACTCCTGTCAACCCTTGTCCATCAATATTAGTACTTCCTAGAACATGTGCTAGAAAATTTCCATTTGGATAGTATCTTTTTGTGTCTGGAGAAACTATAACTCCAGGTATGTTTAAATTCTTAACTTTATCTGCTTGTTCTTTTTCTATTCTTCTAACTAAAATTGCTGCTCCAGCATCAGCTCCACTTGGCAATTTAGTATTTAATTTATCTAGCACCTTACTTTCATCCATATTTAATGCATTAGCTATACTAGGTGCTATATCATTTGATGTTAAATTTTCTTTTCTTAAATGTCCCTTTATTGAGTTCAAATCAAAATCCACTCTGTATACATTAGCTGATATGGCAAGTTCCACACCATTTCTATCTAATATTCTACCTCTTCGCGCATCAATTTTAACTTCACTAGTCCATTGTTCTTCTGCCTTTAAGGAGTATTCTTCTCTTTTAACAATCATTATGTAAGATAACCTTATTATTAAAAGAGAAAATAAACATATTAACGTTGTAAGCGCTAATGATATTCTCTTTTTCATTAGCGCTTTATCTCTAAAATTCTTTTTATTCACATCAATGCCTCCATGTAATTAATTAATAACATGTTGAGTATTATCATTAATACTCTTTATCTGGCAAGTGTATTATTTTATTACTTATGTTACTCTCTAATATCAGCAAAGAAATCCTTAGTTATATTAACAGATATAATATCATCCTTTTGAGGAACTTTCATCCCTGCTTCATTGGCAACTACCTTTATTTCACTAACAGAAGAAAATCTTAATAAACTAACTCTTAAAGCTTCATTTTCTGCTGTAACTGTTTTTATGTTGCTTTTCATATTAATTAAGTCATTTTGTAATCTATAAACTTTTCCATTTCTAGCAATAGTTAAAACCCCTAAAACTAATGCAATAGATGCAACTTGTAAAATACTCTTTACAACAGCCTTTTTAGCTTCTCTTTCTCTTCTTTGCTGCTCTTTTCTTTGTCTCTCAATTCTTTCTTTTTCTTGTATTCTTCTTTCTTCATCATATCTTCTCTTTGGATTTAAAGCTGTATTTCCTCTAATATAATCATATTCCTTATTAAGCATTTTATTACACCCCCCCTATACTAAACTTAATTTTTTCTTATATCCTCTCAATTACCCTTAATTTTGCACTTCTACTTCTTGGATTTTTATCAACTTCTTCTTTTGATGGTTCAATAGCTTTTCTAGAAATAATTTTCACTTTTGCTTTTCCACCACATACACAGATAGGAAATTCTTTTGGACAAGTACATGCAGTTGCTAACTCTTTAAACTTTATTTTCACTATTCTATCTTCTAGAGAGTGGAATGTTATTATAGCCATTCTTCCACCTTTATTTAGTCTATTAACACCATCTTCTATAGCCTTATTAAGTATAGATAATTCACTATTTACTTCTATTCTTATAGCTTGAAAAGTTCTTTTCGCAGGATGTGGTCCTTCTCTTCTAGCTTTTGCTGGTATAGCTGCTTTAATTATATCTACTAATTCTAGAGTAGTTTCTATTGCTTTCTTTTCTCTATTCTCTACTATAAATCTAGCTATCCTCTTAGCAAATTTTTCTTCTCCATAATCTCTTATTATTCTATAGATTTCTTCTTCATCATAATTATTTACTACATCATAAGCTGATAATGAATTTTCCCTATTCATTCTCATATCTAATGGTGCATCTTGCATATAACTAAATCCTCTATCTCCTGTATCTAATTGATAAGATGAAACTCCAAGATCCATAAGCATTCCATCTATCTTTTCAATTCCCAATTCATTCAATATTGAATCTATATTATAAAAATTGTTATGTACATATTTTACATTTTTATAATTCTGTAACCTAGCACTTGCTGCTTTCAAAGCATCCTTATCTTGATCTATTCCTATTAAAAGTCCTTCATTAGAAAGATTTTTTAATATTTCTGACGAATGTCCGCCTCCTCCTAAAGTGCCATCTACATATATTCCATTTTCTTTTATTTTTAATCCCTCTATACACTCATTTAAAAGTACAGATACATGTTTAAATTCCATAATAGTTCTCCTTATATTCCTAAATCACTCATTTTTTCAGCAATAGAGTCAAAATCTATATCAGATTCATTATATTCTGACCATTTTTCCTTACTCCAAATTTCAACTCTAGTTAGTACACCTATACTTACTATTTCCTTTTCTATACCTGCATATTCTTTTAAGTTTTGAGGAATTAACCCTCTTCCTTGTTTGTCTACTTCAATTTCGCAAGCACCTGAAAAGAAAAATCTAACAAATGCTCTTGCATCCTTATTTGTAAGTGGTAGAGATTTTAACTTAGCTTCTAAAGCCTTCCATTCTTCCATTGGGTACGCATAGAGACATCCATCTAAACCTTTAGTAATAACAAACTTATTACCTAAACCTTCTCTAATTTTAGAAGGAACTATCATTCTGTTTTTGGCATCTATTGCATGTTGATATTCTCCAATAAACATCTTTAACCCACCTTCTTAAAAATCTTCACCACTTTCAACCACTTTTAACCACTTTATACTTTAATTTTATAATTTTTTCCTTAATACTTCAAGGTTTATTTCAATTTTGCTACTATTTATTTGTAAAATAAAAAAATAGAGATAAAAATATAATGCTAGCTGTTCCGTCGCAGGCTCCAAGTCACACTAGCATTATATTTTTACCTCTTATATCTAAATGAAATAATTCCTCATTTCATTCGGAATTATAAATTTATTCGTAGTATCATTTTTATATATTCAGAAAAATTAAAAAGGGCCTATTTCAAAACTGTAATTTGGTAATATATAAAAGAAGCTCTGAATAAACACAACCAGTAGACATAATTGTTTCTACTGGTTATTTTTATTGAATTTATACTTTTTGTCCATAACTCGTAAGGTAGAAGCTAATTAAAAAGGGACTGGCCTTTTTGAGGCAGTCCCTTAAATTCATTAATTTTATACATTAAATCTAAAATTAACTACGTCTCCATCTTTCATAACGTAATCTTTACCTTCTAATCTGTAAAGACCTTTTTCTTTTGCTGCAGCTTCAGATCCACATTCTAGTAAATCATCATAAGAAACTATTTCCGCTCTTATAAATCCTCTTTCTATATCTGAGTGTATTTTTCCTGCAGCTTGTGGAGCCTTCGTTCCTTCTTTTATAGTCCAAGCTCTTACTTCTTGAACTCCAGCAGTTAAATAACTAATAAGTCCTAATAACTTATAGCTAGCTCTTATTAATTTATCTAAACCTGATTCAGTTAGACCATACTCACTTAACATTTCAAGTTTTTCATCTTCTTCTAAACCCGATAATTCTTCTTCAAGTTTTGCACAAACAATAACTACTTCTGAATTTTCTTCTTCAGCATAAGCTTTTACTTTTTGTACATAATCATTATTAGTATTCCCTTCCATCATATCATCTTCTGATATATTGCAAGCATATAATACTGGTTTTGAAGTTATTAAGAATAATCCTTTGATTAGTTCTTCTTCCTCTTCAGTTACTTCCAATGTTCTAATTGGTAAATTCTTTTCTAAATGAGCCTTTACCTTTTCCATTAAAGCATATTCTTCTTTTGCTTTTTTATCTCCTGATCTTACTTGCTTTATAGATCTTTCCATTCTTCTTTCAAGAACTTCTAAATCTGCAAATATAAGTTCTAAGTTTATAGTTTCTATATCTCTAATAGGGTCAACAGATCCCTCAACATGTACTACATTTCCATCATCGAAACATCTTACTACATGAACAATTGCTGATACTTCTCTTATATGAGATAAAAATTTATTTCCTAACCCTTCACCTTTTGAAGCACCTTTAACTAATCCTGCTATATCATAAAATTCAACAGCTGTGTAAACTTTTTTCTTAGTATTATACATTTTTTCTAAAACATCTAATCTCTTATCTGGTAC
>JAEZAL010000034.1 GCA_023427705.1 Bacillota bacterium
GTACTACATCCACATTGGCAAGCCCTCTTGCACCTTCTTTATATCCACCTTCGCATTGGTTAGCAGCAGTTGCTCCCCCCCATAAAAAGTCTTTTCTAAAACCCATATTTTCTTCCTCCCATTATAAATTCATTAATTTTTATAAAACTATATATCTATATAATAATTATTATATAGATATGTACTAATATTTTTTCAAAATTTGAAATTATCTTCTTATTTCTTCGCACACTAATTTTATAAAAATGTTCTCTTCATTTTTCTCAATTAAGCTATCTAACTCTTCTTTTGATAAAAACCCTAGTCTTTCCATGGTTAAACCATATCCATCATCATTACTATGAAATAAGTATACTTCATCTCCTATATTAAAATTTCTACTTCCATTAAAATAATAATTTACTAATTTAAATATATTTTCTTCTATTTCTAGACTACTATATGCCCCACCAAACATTATTCTTATTTTATTTTCTTGTATATTTAGTGATAATTTAGTATCTTCTATCTTATCTTCTGTTGGTCCATATGCCATACCCATTAGACTCTCTTCCCTTACTTTTTCTTTGTTTTTATAAACTTCATATACTACATTTAGTTGATAACTTTTATCTGTAGGTAAGTTTTTTAAATCATATTTAAATGCCCTATTTCCAGTTAGTGATAATACCTCCATTTGTTCATCTGTAAATTCTTCATATGCAATTGTAAGACTCTCACTTTTAGTACATCCACTGATAATTAAGGTACTTAATATAATAATTAAAACCAATACTTTTCTCATTTTCTCCCCCCAGCAATATATATTTTTTCTTAATAAAATTACTCACTTCTCGTAAATTGATTCGTAATAGTTTAAGATTACTTGCTTTAGTTTTTATTAACTTTATTTAATTCAATAGTTTCTTCGGTATTGTTCCATTTTATAACCACATTTATCTTATCTTTATTCTTATATTTTGATACAGAACCATATATGTCTTTATCGTAATCATTTTCAAAAGTAAAACCTCCCAATTTTCCATCTATTAACTTACTATATTCAAAAGTTCCACCCATACTATTGTCAGATAAGAATTCAGCATTTAAAGTAATCTCTAATGGTAACTGTTCTTCTTGGCCTATATACTTAACATTAAGTATATACTTATTATTTTCATCAAATGTCATTGTTGATTTCCAATGTAAGCTTTCCCCCTGATATGCTACTTTAGTTACAGTTTCATTCATATATATAGTCATAACGCTACAACATAATAGAATTATAAATACTAATATCCACTTCTTCACCTATTATCATATACCCCTTTCAATATAAATAAGTATTATACTACTCAATGTATTACAAATGTTCCTCACTCTGAATATAACTACTCAACAAACATTTTAATATAAATCAAGTTTTCTTTTAAATTATTGTAATCTACACATACTTAATCCAATAATAAAATACATATATCCAACTCATTAATCCATGGAAAATAGCCCATGGAATTGATTTCCAAGCTGTATAGGAAATTACTATCGCTAAACAAGTTCCAAAAGAAATTCCTTTCTTAACTGTAGATTTTACAGTACTATTTCTTTTTTCATTTTCCATCCCCATTCTTTACCTCCTATTAATATATATTGTTTGATACTATAGTAGCATCATTTACAAATATATTCCATTTATATTTTTAGAAATAAAAATAACTCTAAAGCAAATAAATACTGACTTTAGAGTTATATAAATTTTATTATTAAATTCGATTTATTAAATTCTCACTACAAAAATTTTATTTATCTTTTAGAATGCTGTCCATCCTGCATCTGCAACTATTTCTGTTCCATTAATTAAACTTGAGTCATCACTTGCAAGGAATAAAGCTATTGTTGCTATTTCCTCTGGAGCTCCTGTCCTTGGTATATTTCCCATACCTAGTCTAACTCTTGAAAATCCAAATGTACTTGGATGACTAATACCCACTCCAATTTCTGAATCTACTCCACCTGGGCATATTACATTACATCTTATCCCCTTATCAGCATACATAAATCCAATATTTTTTGTTAATCCTAACAATGCATATTTAGACGCAGTATAAGAAGCACCAGCTCTACCACCATTTAATCCACCTATAGATCCAACATTAATTATAATTCCTCCACCTTGATTTACCATATAATTAACTGCTTTTCTACAAGCATAAAACGGTCCATCTAAGTTAATACCCATTACCTTTTCCCATAATTCATCTTCAACTTCACCTACTGGCATCATTTCATCCATAACACCTGCATTATTAACTAAAATATCAATTTTACCGAAGTTTTCAATAGCTAAATCGATCATTTTTTCATTGTCTTCTTTTCTTGAAACATCACCTTGCATTGCAATTATCTTACCTTCATATTCCTTAGCCATTTCAACTATTTCATCCAGCTTTTCTTTTCTTCTTGCAACTACAACAACCGATGCCCCTTCCTTTGCATATAAAAGAGCAATTGATTTCCCCATTCCTGAACTAGCACCTGTAACTACAGCAACCTTACCAATAAGTTTCATATATACAACCTCCCAAGAATATATATTTATTATTAATTTAATAAATTGCTTATAACTATATAGTTTGTTAATTGTCAAACTATTTTCTCTTAAGTTATGTCTATTATTTATTGGAATGTATATCACTTCATATCTTGCCATAAATATATATGGTTAATTATAATTAATTTTACAATATTTGTATTTCAATACTATTTAAGTATATGTCATCGTTATCTTTTTGTCAATTTTTTCTATTAATATATATTCTATATTCTTCTTTTTTTTATAATATAATTATATAAATAATATTATTTATGAGGTTATACTATGATTACCTACTCAAACTTAGAAAACATGTCTTTACTCATTACGTTGGACAATATGTGATGTTATTAGAATTATAAGTGCGATTTTTTATTTATATTTTATATGCTATAATATAAAAATGAAATAATTATAGAATGAAAAAATGAAATAATTAAGGTGAAAAATCCTTAACGGATTTTTTTAATAAATGTGCTTTGTATAACCATATTTTATGTTTTACATAGTAGAATAATATTATTTTTTCATTCTTAAAATTTTAATAGGAAAGGATACAAAAGATGGAAAAATATATTTCTAACGTTATTACACCAAAGGTTAGTATAGCTCCTATGGTAGATAAAACTCATAGACACTTTAGATATTTTTCAAGGCTTCTAACTAAAGAAGCTCTTTTATATACAGAGATGGTTACTGCTCAATCTATAATTAATGGAGATAGAGATAAAATATTAGGATTTAGGAAAGAAGAAGGTCCAGTAGCCCTTCAAATTGCAGCTTCAAACCCAGAAGATGCTTATAAGGCAGTTAAACTTGCTGAAGACTATAATTATACTGAAATTAACTTAAATTGTGGTTGTCCTTCCGACAGAGTTTCAGGTAACTTAATGGGTGCTGCATTAATGTCATCAAAGGATTTAGTTTATGAAATTCTTTGTGCTATGAAAGAAGCTACTAAGAAACCAATAACTATAAAACATAGAATAGGAATAGATGGAACTGGGGTTTTAGAAGATACAAATAGCAAGATTATAATGAGTGGATATGATGATTTATTAGAGTTCTTAGATACTATTTCTAAAGCTAGACCTGATAGATATACCATTCACGCTCGTTCTGCTATTTTAAAAGGTTTAAGTCCAAAAGATAATAGAGAAATTCCACCACTTGATTATGATATGGTTTATAGATTAAAAAAGGAATTTGATTATTTAAATATAGAAATTAATGGTGGTTTTAAAACAATCGATTCAATTAAGGATGCTTTAACAAAAGTTGATGGAGTTATGATAGGAAGATCAGCATACGAAGACTGTTATCTATTAGCTAATTTTTATAAATTATATGAAGGATTTGAAGATAAAAAACCTATTTCTAGAGGTGAGGCTATTAAAGCTTATATTCCTTACATAATTGAAGAACTTGAAAAAGGAAATAGTGTGCATTCTTTAGTATCTCCTCTTCATAGCTTATTCCAAGGTGAAAAAGGTAGTAAAAGATATAAACAACTTTTATCTTCTTCAAATGTAAAAAAAGAAACAATACTAGATGTTTTAAATAATATCCTTGAGACAATGCCACAGGATACTTTATGGGACTAAATTTTTAACTTCTATAACTTAGTTTTTAAAAAAATAATATATATATTTAGTATAAAAGGAGAGTTTTTATGAGTAATTATAAAGAAATTAAACCAGAAAATTTAGACCAAAGTGCATTTAAATTAATAGGTAAGGACTGGATGCTTATCACAGCTGCTAAGGACAATAAGGTAAACACCATGACCGCTTCTTGGGGTGGCTTAGGCATTATGTGGAATAAAAATGTAGCTTATATAGTTGTAAGACCTCAAAGATTTACTAAAGAATTTTTAGATGCCTCTTCTACATTTTCACTTACCTTTTTTGATGAAAGCTATAGAAAGGATTTAAGCTATTTAGGAACAGTTTCTGGAAGAGATGAAGATAAACTTTCTAAAACAAATTTAACAGTTTCTTATGTTGATGATACACCTGCTTTTGAAGAATCAAAGCTTACTATTATATGTAAGAGATTATACGCTCAAGAATTTAAACCAGAATGTTTTATAGATGATACTCTCGAAAAACAATGCTATCCACAAAAAGATTATCACACTATATATATTGCAGAAGTTGAAAAAATTTTAATAAAACAATAATAAAAGGAGCTGATAAACAGCTCCTTTAAAATTCATATCTATATATTAATTTAATTTTT
>JAEZAL010000086.1 GCA_023427705.1 Bacillota bacterium
ATAAATTCTAAAGATCTTAGTAAACTATATGCAAACAAAAAAGTTTACTTCAATAATTTAAAAAACAACCATAAAGGCAAAATATTAGTTAATACTAAAGATAAATTAAAAAGAGGTAATCTTAATATTATAGTTGTAAAGAGAACTAGAGAGATAAGTATAAGGTAGGCAATATTTTGCCTACCTTATATTGATATTTTATTATCTTTACTATAAACTAAAATAGGACAGGAGTGTTGATTATGAAAAAGAAAACAAGACAAAAGCTCATGCAAGTAATAACTATAGTTCTAGCTATTATGCTTTCAGTTAGTTTACTAGTATCATTGATTAGTTAGGAGTGTATCTATGTTTTTAAAATCCCTAGAAATAAGAGGTTTTAAATCTTTTGCAGATAAAACCAATTTAAACTTTAAAAAAGGAGTAACGGCTGTAGTTGGTCCAAATGGAAGTGGGAAGAGTAATATTTCTGACTCTGTAAGATGGGTTCTTGGTGAACAAAGTGTAAAAACTCTTAGAGGCGGAAAAATGGAAGATGTTATTTTCGCAGGAACACAATTTAGAAAACCAGTAGGATTAGCACAAGTTTCACTTACTCTAGATAACTCAGATAATTCTTTAGATACTGATTACTCAGAAGTAACTGTAACTAGAAGAATATTTAGATCAGGAGAAACTGAATATTTAATAAATAACCAAAAATGTAGACTTAAAGATATTCATAGTCTTTTTATGGATACGGGTATAGGTAAAGAAGGCTATTCACTTATAGGGCAGGGTAAGATTGAGGCAATACTAAGTGGAAAAGCTGAAGATAGAAGAGCACTTCTTGAAGAGGCAGCTGGTATTGTTAAATTTAAATCAAGAAAAGAAGAGGCAGAAAGAAAATTATCTAATACCGAAAATAATTTAGTAAGAATAAGAGATATAATTTCTACTTATGAAGAAAGAATTGAGCCCTTAAAAGAAGAAAGAGAAAAAGCATTAAAGTATAATGTTTTATCAGAAGATTTGAGAATAAGAGAAGTATCTTTACTTGTAAATAATATTAATGCTATCAATAAAGATATAGAAGTGGTAAATGGTGAAATAGAAAATAGAAAAGAAAATATTAAAGTAAAGAGAGAGCTATTAAATAAATTAAAAGAAGAGCTTATACAATTAGAAGAAAAAGTTGAAGAAATAGAAAAGAAAAATAATATTGAAAAAACAGAGTATTATACTAAAAAAGAAGAAGTCAATCAAAGTTTAAATGATATTGAACTTTATAAAGAAAGAATAAAAAACTTTGAAGAAATTATAAAAAAAGATAATGAAGAAATTTTAAATATAGAAGAAGCTTTAATTAAATCTAAAGAAGAAAAGGATTTGTTAGTAAAAGAGCTTGAAGAAAAGATAAAAGAACAAATTAATAAAGAAAACTTAATAAAAGAATTCGAGTCAACTATTTATAAGTTAAGTAACGAAATAAAGAGTTTAGAAGAAGATTCAATAAAAATTAAAGATGAAGAATTTGAGCTTTTAAGAAAAACATCAGAAATTAATAATGATATTGCTATGATTAATAAAGAAATATCCAATAAGGAAGAACTTAGTGTAAATGGCGAAAATAATTTAAGAGCTATTGAGGGAAATATAAGTATTAATTTAGCAACTATATCCAGTATTAATAAAAAAATAGATTCCTTAAAGAAACTTAAGGAAGATATTCAGTCAAATATTCTAGAGAATAGAAAAAAGATAGGAACATTAAATAGCCAAGTAACTAAAAAAGAAGCTTTTATTAGAGAATTAGCAAAGAAAATTAATATTTTAGATGGTAAGTTAACTACCCTTAAAGATTTAGAAAAAAGCTATGAAGGATATCAATTATCAATAAAGAAATTAATGGAAAGAATTGAAAAGGGTCAAATATCTTATGGCAAAGGTACTAAGGTATTAGGAGAAATTTTTTCTGTTGATAAAAAATATGAAACAGCTATAGAAATATCTTTAGGTGGAGCTATCTCAAATATAATAACTGAAGATGAAAATACTGCAAAACTTTTAATAGAATATTTAAAGAAGAATTCTTTAGGTAGGGCTACCTTCTTGCCTTTAAATATAATTAAAGGTAGCAGAATAAATGTTACTAATGATATAAAAAATGTAAAAGGATATATAGGACTAGCATCTGATTTATTAAATTTTGATAACAAGTATAAAGAAATAATGGATTATTCTTTAGGGAAAACTATTATTGCAGAAAATATGGAGTCAGCTTTAATAATATCTAGATTAGGAAATTATAAATTAAGAATAGTAACTTTAGAGGGAGAAGTAATAAGTCCTGGAGGAGCCTTAACTGGTGGTAGTATATATAAGAAGAATAATTCTAGCATTTTAGGAAGAAGAAGAGAAATTCAAGAATTAGAAGAATCTATAACTACTAATAAACGCAATTATAATTCAGAATTAGAAATTTTAAGTAATATAAGAGATCAAATCAAGGAAATTGATGAGGATATATTAAATAAAAGTGATGATATACATGGAAAAAACATTGATATAACAAGGCTTGAAAGTGAAGTTAGAGCTTTAGAAAATGAAAGCTTAAAGTTAAAAAGCTCTTTAGAAGTTTCTAAAAAAGAAATATCTTTAAATCAGGAGAGTTTATCAAAATTAAAAGAACAAATATTAAAGAAAAAAGAACAATTAAACTTATTACAAGATACAAAAGATAAAAATAATGAGAGAATTATAATAATCCAAAGAGATCTCTCAGAAAGAAAAGAAGCCTTTGATAATGTGAAGGATAAGAACATCCATATTAAGATAGAAAAAGCTAAGTTAGATGAAATAGTTTATTCTAGACAATCAGATGTAAAAAGAAAAGAAAAAGAAGAAAAGGAAAAAGAAGATAGGATTTTTTCTCTTAGAAAAGATAATGAAGAAAAGAATAATAATGTTAACTATTTAAGAAAGTTAATTGAAGAAAAAACTGTTTTTATTTCTAAAGTTAATAAGAGATTAAGTGAATTAGAAGATGTTTTCAAATCTGATGAAGCTCTTAGAATAAGTTTAAAAGACAAGTTAAAAATAAAAGATGGTGAATCTAATATTATTATTGAAGAAGTAAGAGTATTAGAGAATGAATTAAACAAAAAAGAAATATCTTTTGCTAAAATAGAAAGTGAAAGAGAAAATTATTATATTAAATTAAATGAGGAATTAAACTTAACTTTAGCAGAAGCTAATGAAATAGCAGTACAAATAGATAATGTATCTAAGGTTAAAGATGAGATTTTTAAAATAAAAGCTCAAATTACAGCTCTTGGAACAGTAAATCTTGCTGCTATAGCAGAATATGAAGAAGTATGTGAAAAATACAAATTTATGTCTTCACAAGAAGAAGACTTAAATAGAGCTAAAGAAGAATTAATGACAGTTATTAATGAAATGACTGTGAGAATGCAGGAATTATTTAGAGAAAATTTTGTAGTATTAAATAAAAACTTTAATGATACATTTAAAGAATTGTTTAAGGGTGGAAATGCTGAACTGATTTTAGGTGAAGGTGATGAACTTACAGCAAATATAGAAATTAATGTTCAGCCACCAGGAAAGAAACTTCAAAATATTAACTTAATGTCTGGTGGAGAAAAAGTACTTTCTGCTATTGCACTACTGTTTGCTATATTAAAGATGAAACCTACTCCGTTTTGTATATTAGATGAAATTGAAGCTGCCTTAGATGATGCAAATGTATATAGATATGCTGAGTTTTTAAGAGCCTTTTCAGAAAATATACAATTCATAGTTATAACACATAGAAAAGGAACTATGGAAGCTAGTGATGTTATGTATGGAGTTACAATGGAGGAAAAGGGAATTTCCAAAGTAGTATCAGTTGACTTAAGTAAGGAAAATTAGGAGGAATATTATGGCTTTATTCGGGAAAATATTTGATAACTTAAAAAATGGACTTTCAAAGACAAAAGATGCTTTGACAGATAAAATTAATGA
>JAEZAL010000110.1 GCA_023427705.1 Bacillota bacterium
AACAATGGTTTTACTCCCATAGCATCTCTTGCTAAAACTACTCGTCTTTTATTTTCGTCATAAATAGCAAAAGCAAATATACCATTAAATTTTGAAATGGCATCTATACCCCAATTTATATATGATAAAAGTAATACTTCAGTATCGGAGTATCCTTCAAATTTATATCAATCTTCTTTTAATTCTTTTCTTAAATCTTCAGTATTATATAGTTCTCCATTATAAACAAGTACATATTCTTTTCCATTAACAGACCTTTTCATAGGTTGACAACCACCTTCTGGATCAACTACTATAAGCCTTCTATGTCCAAACATAACATTATTAGAAATATACATATCTCCTGAATTAGGTCCTCTATTTATTAAAGTATCTGTCATATCCTTTAGCATTTTTTTATCTTCTTTTATATTATTTTTAAAATTAATAAACCCTGTTATTCCGCACATAATTATCCTTCCTTTTTGTTTACCTATATTTATAGTTATATGACTATGTTTTGACAATAGTGATATAAAAATACTTAACGCAAAAAGGTTTTTATTTTTCTATTAAATAAAAAAGCAACTAGAAAGATTTAAATCTTCCTAGTTGCATGTAAATATTATTAATTCATAAATATATAACAATTCTCTATATTGTTATATCAGTATTTTATTTTTCAAGTATAAATTTCTCTATTGCCTTAGCAACTCCATCATTTTCATTAGTATCAGTAATATAATTTGCTGCCTCTTTCACTTCATCAAAAGCATTTCCCATAGCTACACCTAAGCCTGCATATTCAATCATATGAAGATCATTACCAGCATCTCCAAAAGTAATAACTTCTTCTTGCTTTACTCCTAAATGTTTAGCTAATAACTCAACTCCAACACCTTTATTAACACTTTTATTTAAAAATTCTAAGAAGAAAGGTGCACTTCTAACTACTGTATATTTTTCATATACCTCTTTAGGAAGCTTTTCCATAGCCTCACCTAAAATTTCAGGCTCATCTATCATCATAATTTTTATCATAACTTCATCGTCTGGTATATTGTCTATATTCATTTCATGAATTTCTATATTGTTGATTTCTGCTTCTACTTCAGTATATTTACTGTTTTTAGGAGTTATTAATCCTCTTTTTTCTGAAAAAGCATGAATATTTACACCTAGTTCATCACTTAATTTTCTTAAATAATGTAAATCTTCTCCCTTTAATGCTACCTTTGCTACAGCTTCTTTACTTTTTGTTTTTTGAATTAAAGCACCATTATAACTTAATACATAATCATGCTCTGTATACATATTTAATTCTTCTAAATATCTTGAAACACCTTCTATTGGTCTTCCTGTTGCTAAAACTACTGTTACTCCCTTTTCTCTTGCTGATTGAATGGCCTTTTTAGTTCTTTCAGATATAGTTTTATCTTCCTTAAGTAAAGTTCCATCCATATCAATAGCTACTAATTTATACATCACGTTCCTCCATATATGACAAATTTACTTAGATTATAGCATAACTTATCATATATTTGTATTTATTATGTCTATTTATCAAATTCAATGTATGCTTTTAGAATATTATTAAATCCATCATTTTTTAAAATACTAAATATAATTCCTATCACTTCATAGCTTGATGTAATAAGTGAATCTTTTCTAATAGTTCTTATTGCCTTTTCAACATCAGATGATAATATTTTTAAGTCAGATGAGTTTAAAAATGAGCCACTATCCTTTGCTGCATTTTCTATACTGGTTCTTATCTTACTTGGATTAAATTCTTCTAATCTTCCATCCTTTTTAATTATTTTCATATAAATCACTTCCCTTTTTTATTATTAGAAATAATCAATTATTTTATTAAAATATAAATAAATCAATATTTATTATCTTTACTATATAACTATTATTTACATTTTAAATAATTCTAATTTATAAAAATTTCAAACTATCACCCAACTATAATTATACAAATATATACAATATTACTCAATATTATAAAAAATATATTTATTATGAAGACAAAAAATAGAGAAAAACTATGCTGTTAACTGTTCCTTGGCAAACTCCAAATTACACTAATATCATATTTTTTCTCTTAATTCTAAATTTAATAAAATATCAACTTCATAATTCTAGTTTTATTTTTTAACTGTATACTATAAATGAAGTATATTATCTATATTTTACTTTTTTGCTTTGCTTATTTTAGCAATTTTTCCTTTTACTTTTATTTCTTTATACTTATTTAATAAAGCATTTCCTTTTCCATTTAAAATATCTACAAATGAAAATCCATCTTGAACATCAATGATTCCAATATCTTCACCTGTTAAACCTTCTAAATTACTGAAAGCACCTAAAATATCAACATTTCTTATTTTCTTCTTTTTACCTGCACTTATATAAATCTTAGTAACTTCATTATGTACTGATTTTTTCTTAGATACACTATTTCCATAATCATCTTTTTGACTTTCAAAGAAATTCTTTCTTCCTGAAATTACTTCTTCATAAGGAGGAATACTTATTTCTTCTATCTTATATCCTATATATTCTTCAATATCATCTAGAAATCTCTTTTCACCTAAAGTAGTTAAAGTTATAGCCAAGCCATTTTTTTCACTTCTCCCACTTCTTCCTATTCTATGTACATAGCTTTCTTTCTCCATAGGAACTTCATAATTAAATACATTTGTTATATGATTTATATGAATTCCTCTTGCAGCAATATCTGTAGCTACTAATACTTTAAATTCCTTATCTTTAAAACTATCCATAACTTTTAATCTTAGCTTTTGGTCCATATCTCCATGTAACTCATCTACTTTTATCTTTTCCTTTTTTAATGAAGAAGATAATTTTTTAACTGAATCTTTAGTATTGCAAAATACTATAGCACTATCATCAGTATAAGCATAAAGAAGCTTTAATAAAGTTTTAAACTTATCTTCTCTATTAGAAATGATAAATTTCTCACTTATCTTATCTCTATTAAACACTTTAGATTTTATATTTAAAACCTTTGGTTCTCTCATATACTTAGAATATAAGCCTTCAATTTCACTAGGAATTGTAGCTGAGAAAAGTGCTGTATGTTTATTTTTAGGTAGCTTGTTTAATATATCAGAAATTTGATCTATAAATCCCATATTTAGCATTTTATCTGCTTCGTCTATAATAACGTATTCTATTTTACTAGTATCTAAATTTCCTCTTTCTATATGATCTATTACTCTACCTGGAGTTCCAGAAACTATATGTACTCTTTGCTTTAATTCCCTAACTTGCTCATTAAATGGTTGCTTACCAAAAATAGCTGCACATCTTATTTTCTTTAGTCTTCCTATATTTGAAATATCCTCTTTAACTTGCATTGCTAATTCTCTTGTTGGAACTAATACTAAAGCCTTAACTACATTTTCTTCTTCATTAATTAGCTCACAAAGTGGAATTCCAAAACTAGCTGTTTTACCACTACCTGTTTGAGATTTTACAACTACATCTTTTTTATTTATTATTTCAGGGATAACTTCTTTTTGAACTTCTGAAGGAGCTTCAAAACCTAAATTCTTTAAGGCTTTTAAAATCTCTTCTCTTAATCCCATATCTTCAAATCTATCTATACTCATGGATTTACCTCTTTCTTATAACATATTGAATAACTTTATTAATTTTACCCTAGTATTATGTCATATACAAGCAAATCATTATCCTTTAAATTAATTAACATACTTATATTTTTACTTTTAAATTATTCAATTCTTCTTTTAATTCTTTTGCTCCTTTAAATAAAATAGTCTTTATACCTACTTTATTTGCACCTTCAACATTTGTTTCCATATCATCAACAAAAATACTTTCATTTGGATTTAACTTATATCTTTCTAAAATAAGTTTATAAATATCTTCTTCAGGCTTAATTAGCTTTTCAGCATAAGACACTACTCCTCCATCAAAAAGTTCAAAAAACTTATTTTTCTTTGTTACTTCTCCAAATGCTAATTCATGAAAGTTTGATAAATAATATATTTTATAACCATTTTCCTTTAAAGACATCAATATTTCTACTGTTTCTTCTATAGGCTTTAATAAATCATACCAATTATCGAAAGCTAAATTAATTTCATTTATATATGTACTATTTCTATTGATTATATTATTAATTGCTTCTTTTTCAGTTATTGTTCCTCTATCTAACATTACCCATTCTTCACTACTAAAAATAGCTTTAAAAACATCCTCTAATTTGTTATCTGAAATTTTACTTTTCAAATAACCTCTTGGATTAAAATCTAATAAAACATTTCCCAAATCAAAAATTACATTTTTATACATAAATACCCTCCCTATAAACTTATAAAGAACAATAGATGGTTTGAGACTTCCATCTACTGTCCCAAATTATACTTATACCATTTTACAATAATCTAATACTTTTAAAGGTCTCATCATTTCATGGTCCTCATGCTCTAGGAAATGACAATGCCATACATAATCCCCTGAATATCCTTTAAACTGCATAATAATTCTAGTAACTTTACCTGGTTCTGAATCTATTGTATCTTTAAAGCCTCTTTCATAATCATGAGGTGGTTCCTCTTCTCCAGTAAATACTATCCTTCCAGAAGCATTAAATTCTTCTACATCAAAGGCTCTTCTCCATAAAAGTTTAAATTGAACTAAGTGAACGTGAACAGGATGTGATATAGCCATAGGATTTATTAAATTCCATACTTCTACTGAATCAAATCCAACCTTTTCTGTTGTAGGATCACTCCATGACTTATTATCTATATGAAGCATAGGTCTTCCAAAAATATCTGTCATTGATCCAAAAGATAATCTTCTGGTTTCACTAACTGAATCTATATTAGGTCCATGGTCAACTCTTAACAATTCTGGAATTACACTATTATCTTCTCCCTTTAACTCTTTTACTACATTAAATCTCATAACCATCTCAGT
>JAEZAL010000181.1 GCA_023427705.1 Bacillota bacterium
TAAAAGATAACTTAGTAAACAACGCCTTAGAACTTATAGAAAAGAATAGAGGTTACTTTAAAATAATAGGAAATTATAAAAACTCAAATAATTAAAATTATAATCTTTAGTTTATAAGGAGATATATTTTATATTCTTGCGACTTGGAACCTATGCGACGAATTAAGTAAGAAGAAAAAGTGCTACAAGAAAAATAAATATTAGAAAGTTATTTATTCATAATTCCGACATTAGGAGGAATTATTACCTTTAGTTTTGTATGGAAAATATATAATGCTAGTGTGACTTGGAGCGTATGCGACGGAACAGCTAGCATTATATATTTTTCTCTATATTTTTTAGAAAAAATACTAGAAATTACAAAAAAATAGGTGTATAATAAAAATATAAATATTAAGAATTTTCTGAAAATTAATTAACTTGATAAAATGGTGCCTTGTTTAAAGATGGGGGTCTAGAAAAGGTTTACTTGCGGGAGGTATATTTATGATTGGTTTTGATGTTAGAAAAATAAGCTCAAAGGATTATAATGATGTGATAAGGCTAAATGAAAGCTTAGATTGTTCAAGTATTAAATCCATGACAGAAGATGAAAATTCTATGATTTTTGTAGCACAATTAAACGATGAAATTATAGGTTATATTAATTTTACTATTTTAAATGATGCAAGATATATTAAAAATTTAGCTATAAATGAAATCATGGTTAAGGAAGAATATAGGGGCCTTGGAGTAGGGCATCAGCTTATGATAGAAGCTGAAAAATATGCAGCAGATTATAATGCAGCTTCAATAGTTGCAATTTATAATAATTATAAGGAAGAGGAGGTGTATTTTTATAATAAAGAAGGCTTTAGATTGAACGCTGAAAGGAGGTATGAGAAACTATCCTACATTCAATAGAGTGAAAGGAGGTGTGACAAACTATCCTAAAATCAATAGTATGGAAGGGGGTATGATAAAAAGTACCACATTCAACGGATTGAAAGGAGGAATGAGAAGAAATCTCTTATTATATAGATAGAAGGTAGTATCAGTTGATTATATTATAATCTTTGTTACTACCTTCATTTTGTTTTATTTTATATTAAACTATTTTTAATATATTTTATTAAATAACTTAATGTATAAAAGTCTTTGTCTAATTCTTTAGCAACAAAATTTAGTCCATTAGTTAAATCTTCTTCATTAAAGTTTTCTAAAAGTATCATAAGACTTAAGAAATTTATATTTCCATCCCTAGTATCTAATACTCTTGAACTTTTTATATACTTATTATTTAAGGCATTTAAAGTAGCATTTTTAAGATCTTCGCTTATATCTATATTTGGCATTTCATCATAAATTCTTATTTCTGGATTATCAATATGTAAGTTTTTTGTTTTGCTTAAATCAGTTGAAACAAAAATAGTATTTATAAATTTTGCATCTTTAAAGTCTACATTGTCTAATCTTACAGAATCAAATATTGTATTTTCAAAGTGTGCATTCTTAAAATTACTTTTTTTAAGGTTACTTCCTATAAATTCAGCAAATTTAAAGCTACCTTTTAAGAAACTACAAGATTTAAAATGTGCACCTCTAAAATTTACATAATCAAAATTTGAACCAGAAAAATTACAATTATAGCAATTACTCTTTTCAAGGTTTTGATACATGAAATTCTTATCTTTCTTTTCTATATTTTCATAATTAAAGTTAATTTTAGTTTTTTGATCTCTTGCCATTAGTACCTCCATAATATTTATATATTTATATCAAGCTATGTATTTTAGTTAATAGTAACATATAAATAAGGAAATGTCATATTTATTACAGTAGTAAGCAAGAAGTAATAGGGAAGATTTTACCTCACATTTTTAATTATTTAATAATGTATCTATATAAAATCCTTATTTATTCTTATAACATAAAAACTTATACTCAAAACGCTTATTAAAATTTCCATTTAAACAATAATATACTGTATTTAAATTCTTTGAGTAAACCATTGAAAATGCAGTAGTCCATTCGCTATTTCTTTGGCAAGTAGATTCTAGTATACTAAATGCTTTTTCAATATCTACTTTATCTGCTTTTTCAAAATCACTTGATACTTTTTTAAATCTGTCACAAGTGTATTCAATATTTTCATGTAAATAATCCCATAATGAGAAATTTGTCATAACAAAGTATGATGAAGAGTGTGCTTTATTAATTATATTACCACGACCAGGCTCTATTACATAAACATTACTATGGGAATCGCATATCATATTATGACAACTCCAATCTGGGGTATTAACGACTTCAACATTACTTAAATATTCTTCCAAATTTTCAACACAAATAGCTCCATTAAAAATATCTTTTATAAGCTTAGTTGTATGAGTAACTTTTTTACTTGGTCTTCTGTATAAACCTTTTCCGTTTGAATTAACTAAAAGATTATTAAAGAACCTACCAAAACAATCCACTCCAAAGGAAGGATACTTTCCACGACCTCCATCAACTTGTATAGTAAACCAGTTAGGATTTTTAGTATCAATAGAATACTTCATACCATTGTTATCAAAATTCATTCCAATAATTGTATCTTGTCCTCTATAAATAAAACTTGTACACATAAATTTCTCCCCATATACATACTTTTCTTTAAATGACTACTATCTTAGCATATATTTCTATTATACATTAATAATGTAATTAAATTACATAATAATAAAGTTTAGGATTTAAATCTAACTATAATAGAATAAGCTTTCATAATTCTGAAGAATGAGGAATTATTACCTTTAGTTTGAGTTAATTAAATATCATATTGGGGCGACTTGGAGCGAAGCGACGGAGCAACCAGTATGATATTTAATTAGCAATGTGA
>JAEZAL010000206.1 GCA_023427705.1 Bacillota bacterium
ACGTAATACAACCTGAAGAAAAAAAGGTTTATATTATGCTTAATAAACCTGAAGGATATATTACTTCTGTAAAAGATGAAAAGGGAAGAAAAACTATATTAGATTTAGTTAAAGTTAATGAAAGAATATATCCAATTGGAAGATTAGATTATGATAGTTCTGGACTAATTTTATTAACTAATGATGGTGAAATATATAATAAAATAATTCATCCAAGAGTAATGGTTGGTAAAAAATATATTGTATTATGTAAGGGTGAATTTACTAATGATGAGCTAATAAGATTTGAAAAAGGAATAGATATCGGTGGCTATATTACTGCAAAATCTAAAATAAAGATAATAGATAAAGAAAAGGATAGAGATGGGATAAATACTCTAGTAGAAATTATAATTCATGAAGGAAAAAATAGACAAATAAGAAGAATGTGTGATGCTCTTGGCCATAAAGTAATTAGTTTAAAAAGAATAGCTATCGGAGACATTAAGCTAGGTTACTTAAAAAAAGGTGAGTGGAGAAACCTAACAGAAGATGAATTGAAATATTTAAATTCATTATAGAGGTGATTTATGTTTAAGTATGTAGGAAATATTAGTGATTTATCTCATTATATAATAAAAGACTTTGTACATAATAAAAAAGTTGCTATAGATGGAACTTTAGGAAATGGATATGATACTGATTTTTTATCTTCTCTATTCGATAAAGTATATGCATTTGATATTCAAAAAGAAGCATGTGGAAATTACATAGCTAAAAATAAGGGGAATGTAAATATAATAAATGATTCTCATCATTTATTTAATAATTACATTAATGAAAAAGTAGATTGCATTATGTATAACTTAGGTTTTTTACCAGGTGGAAATAAGGAAATAACAACTTTACATAAAACTTCCTTAGAAAGTATAAGAGCTGGTTTAGATATTTTAAATAACGGAGGGATAATGACCATATGTATTTATAGAGGACATAATGAAGGTAAGTTAGAAGAAACTTGCATTTTAGAATATCTAAAAACTTTACCTAAAAATGAATTTGGAGTTATGAGTCAATCTTACTTAAATAGGCAAAGTAACTCGCCTCTACTAGTTGAAATAGAGAAAAAATAAGATTGACAACTTGTAAATATTCTATAAGTTTTTATAGTAAATAATTAGTAAAATGAAATAATTATTGATGATTTATTCAAAAAATGATAATATAGAATTAACGATTTTAGATTGAAAAGAAGGGATACGGATGGATACTAATCTTAATGACAACTCAAAAGATTTAATGCGATTAATACAATCAAGGTTCCCAAGATTGAGTAAAGGACAAAAATTAATTGCTGAATATATTTTAAAAAGCTATGATAAAGCAGCTTTTATGACTGCTGCTAAACTTGGTGTATCAGTAGGGGTTTCTGAATCTACAGTAGTTAGATTTGCAAATGAACTTGGATTTTCAGGATACCCTAAGCTTCAAAAAGCCTTACAAGAATTAATTAAAAACAAACTTACAACTGTTCAAAGGTTAGAGTTATCAAATGACTATATAAGTGAAGGCTATGCTCTTAAAGGAGTTCTTAAAGCTGATATGGAAAATATAAGAGCTACTTTAGAAAAAATTAATTATAATACCTTTGAAGATGTTGTAAAGAAAATATTCGAAGCAAAAAGAATCTATATAATTGGACTTAGAAGTTCAACAGCTTTAGCTGAATTCTTAGGTTTTTATCTTAATATAATCTTACAAAATGTAAGAACTGTTGGAAATGGTATATCTGATATATTTGAACAAATGATAAATGTTGAAGAGGGGGATCTAGTTATAGGAATTGGTTTCCCGAGATATGCTTCAAGAACAATTGATGCTTTAGCCTTTGCACAAGATAGAGGGGCTAAGGTTGTAGCAATTACTGATAGTCTTTTATCACCATTAGCTGCAAAAGCTGACTATTCGCTAATAGCACAAAGTAATATGGCTTCTTTTGTTGATTCTTTAGTTGCTCCATTATCTGTAATTAACGCTTTAATTATAGCAGTAGGAATGAGAGAAAAACAAAGCATAACTAATACTTTTAATAGTTTAGAATCTATTTGGAAAGAATATAATGTATACTCATATAACAATAAAAATGTTGGAGATGATTAATAATTATATTTTATAATGACGACCATTATTTGGTCGTTTTTTTTACTTTATAAAGTTGAATTTAATTATGTTAAATGATATATTTATTAAGATAAAATAATGCTTTGGAGGATTATAATGAAAAAAGTTATAGTAATTGGAGCTGGACCAGCAGGTATGATGGCGGCTATAACAGCAGCAAAAAATAATAACAAGGTTATATTACTAGATGGTAATGAAAAGGTTGGGAAAAAGTTATTCATTACTGGTAAAGGTAGATGTAATGTAACAAATAGTAAGGATATATCAGAGTTTTTTGATTTTATTCCTGGAAATCCTCATTTTTTATATAGTGCATTATATTCTTATACAAATGAAGATACAATTAATTTTTTTGAATCTCAAGGAATAAAGCTAAAAAATGAAAGAGGGGGTAGGATCTTTCCTGCTTCAGATAAATCATCAGATATAATTAAAGGATTAATGAAAGAAATTAATAAAAATAATATAGATTTAAAACTAAATAGCACTGTTACTAATATTAAGTCTAATAATAAAATCATTGAAGCTGTAGAAGTTAATAATGATTTTTATATAAAAGGAGACCACTTTATTATTGCAACTGGTGGAGTTTCTTATCCTTCAACTGGTTCTCGTGGTGATGGTTTAAGATTTTCAAAATCTATTGGTCATAATATAATAGATTTAAAGCCATCTTTAGTTCCTATTGAATTAAATGATAGCTGGATAAAAGAAGTAACAGGGCTAAACCTTAAAAATATTGAAATATCTTTATTTAAAGACACGAGCAAAAAACCAGTATATAAAAATCAAGGGGAAATGTTATTTACAAGTTATGGTTTATCTGGGCCAATTATTTTGAAAGCTTCTAGATATATTGAAAAAGATTCTAACTATAGCTTACTAATTGATTTAAAACCTGCTTTGACATATGATGAATTAGACAAAAGAGTACAGAAGGATTTCAAAAAATATATAAATAAAGATTTTAAAAATTCTTTAGATGAACTGCTTCCACAAAAACTAATACCTATTGTTATTTCATTATCTGGTATTCAAGAAAATAAAAAGGTTAATGAAATAACAAAAGAAGAAAGAAAAGCTTTAGTCAATTTAATAAAAGGAATTAAATTAAGTATTAAAGGATTAAGACCTATAGCAGAAGCTATAGTAACTTCAGGTGGGGTAGATACTTTAGAAATAGATCCATCTACAATGAAATCTAAAATAATAGACAATTTATCATTTGCAGGGGAAGTTATAGATGTTGATGCCTTTACAGGAGGATACAATGTACAAATTGCATTATCTACTGGGTATTTAGCAGGAAGCAATTTATAAAATACTTGTTAAAAATATATAATAATAATATAATTTATATGAAAATGTTTTTCAAAGACGAAAGGTGGAATACAATTTTGAGAATATCAGTTGCTATAGATGGACCAGCTGGAGCTGGTAAAAGTACAATTGCAAAATTAGTTGCCAAAAATTTTGATTTAATGTATATCAATACAGGAGCAATGTACAGAGCTGTAGCTTTAGTAGCTAAAGAAAAGAATATTGGGGATACAGACGTAGATGCCTTATGCAAAATGATTGATTCTTTTGACATGAAGTTTGAAAATGATGACTTAATTTTAAATGGGGAAAATATTCAAGAAAAAATAACTATGCCAGAAATTAGTGCTATAGTTTCTAAATATGCTTCTATTAAAGAAGTAAGAAGTAAATTAGTAAAACTTCAAAGAGATATGTCAAAGAAATTTGATGTTATTATGGATGGCAGAGATATTGGGACAGTGGTATTAAAGGACTCAAAGTTTAAGTTTTTTTTAACAGCAACTCCTGAAGCAAGAGCTGAAAGAAGATATAAGGA
>JAEZAL010000351.1 GCA_023427705.1 Bacillota bacterium
AACCTATAAAGGACATGGAACTGATAGAGCATTAGTTGCAGGGATAATGGGAATGGAACCTTCAGATGAAAGACTTAGAGACTCACTTGAAATTGCAAAGGAAAAGGGAATAAAGATTACTTTTAAAGATGTAGATTTAGGTGATTATCATCCTAATACAGTTAAATTTTTAATGAAGCTAAAAAATGGCAAAGAGTGTGAAGTTATAGGTTCATCAATTGGTGGTGGAAACATTGAAATAAATGAAATTAACGGAAATGAAGTTAAGTTTACTGGCGCATATTCTACTATAATAACTTCTCATAAAGATATTCCAGGAACTGTAGCAAAGGTTACTAATATTTTATATGATAGCAAAGTTAATATAGCCTTTTTAACATTAGGAAGAAGTCAAAAAGGAAAAGATGCAACTATGACTTTTGAAGTAGATAGTAAAATTTCTGAAGACTTAATTGAAGAAATAAAAAAGGTAGATGGAATTAAAAAAGTAATACTTATTAATAAGATTGAGGACGGTGAGTAGTTTGGATATAGCAAGATCTGGAGAAGAGCTTATTAAAATATGTGAAGAAAATTCTATTTCTTTAAGTGAATACGCTATTAGAAGAGAAATGGAAGATAGAGACGTATCAAGAGAAGTAGTCTTAGAAAAGATGAAAAAAACACTAGATGCAATGAGAAGTGGAGCAACAGAAGCGAGGGAAAAGGAAGTATATTCAGTAAGTGGTCTTATTGGTGGAGATGCATATAAGCTTCAAGAGTACTTAAAAAAGGGAAAAACATTAACTGGAGATACTATGGTTTTAGCTATGGCAATGGCTTTATCATCATCTGAAGTAAATGCATCTATGGGAAGAATAGTAGCTTGTCCAACGGCAGGTTCTTGTGGAATACTTCCAGCAGTTATATTAACAGCTGGAGAAAAGCTTGGGAAAAGTGATGATGAATTAATAATGGCATTATTTGCTTCAGCAGCAGTAGGTATGATAATTGGAAGAAATGCTACTTTTGCGGGAGCAGAAGGAGGATGCCAAGCAGAATGTGGCTCTGCAGCAGCAATGGCTTCAGCAGCAGTTGTTGAAATGATGGGTGGAACACCTAAGATGTCTTTAGATGCAGGTGCAATAGTATTTAAAAATATTTTAGGTTTAGTTTGTGATCCAGTAGCAGGCTTAGTTGAGATTCCATGTGCAAAAAGAAATTCATCAGGAGCTATAAGTGCATTATGCACAGCAGATTTAGTAATGGCAGGTGTAGAATCAAAAATACCATTTGATGATGCATTATCAGCAATGTATAAGGTAGGAAGAAGCCTTCCACCAACATTAAGAGAAACAGCCCTTGGCGGAGTTGCAGTAACTAAAGCAGGACTAGAACTTAGAAAAAAAGTATTCGGAGATAATTAATAAGTAATAGTTGAAGTAGTTTTACTGCGTAAAATAAAAAATATAAAAGTGTTTACATAATATATAAATTAAAAAGTCCAGCGATAATCGCTGGGCTTTAGTTATTAGCATTTTTATTTTATAAAGATATAGAGTATATACGAGAACTATCTCCCCATGGATGATATCCTATACTAATATATTTAAATCCGTATTTTTCGTAATAGCCTATGTGATCAGTGCATAGGTATAAGTTAGAAAATCCACTTTCTTTAGCATCTTGTTTTGCTTGTTCTAGTAGAAGAGAACCATATTCCTTTCCTCTAAAATCTTCATCAATGTATAAAGCACAAACCCAAGGATATAAATCCATACGGCTAATAAAATCATTTGTAATAAGACCTGCACAACCAATTATTTTATTATTTTCAACAAGTAAATACCATTGTGGCAATGGATTAGAAGTAGTAATACAATTTCTTATGCAATCATCATATACATTCATACTATTTTCAGATGCCCATTTACTTTGAAAGTATTTAATTGCTTCATTTGTATATTCTGGCGATTTTTTTACTGATATAATTTCCATATCATTCACATCTTTCTATTATAAATATATTTATACATAATATTATATTAATTTTTATGATAAATAAACTAGGTTCATTGTAGATTACAAATATAAAACTTAATTAGTTTTACTGATTAATAGCTTCGATTCCTTGTTCTTTAAGTTTACGTAAATTATCCTTCATACCTTTAAGCATTTCTGGTGAATGCCCTTTCCATTCACTTATTTCTCCAATTACTTTTAATGGGTAGCTAGTACGATAAGAACGAGTTGGATTACCTGGGAATTTTTTATCAGTCAAATTAGGATCATCTTCAAACTCACCAGTAGGTTCAACAATATATATTTTTTCATCATTATCACCAAGTGCTAATTCTGCACCCCAAATAGCTGCATCTAATGTTGCTGTCATATAAACAAAATTAGCTTTTTTACCTTCACCATAATTAGAAGAAAATCCAGGTTTAATTAAATCACCGATTATAAGATTAGCTTTAGTTCCGTGATAAAAAGGCCCTTTATCTAAAGTTTTATCAGCTTTACTTTCAATACTCATATAATATCACCATTTCCTTTTTTTTACTATAGTCATATTATCGTAATATAAATATAGTAATAATTACAGACTTATATTTTAATTTTATAAATGTTATAATTAAAATAGATAGATATTTTAAAGCAAATAAAAAGCACTCCATTCATCAAGAATAGTGGTGCTTTTAAATTTATTCATACTTTAATTAATTCCATAATTATTTCCGAAATTCTAAATTTTACATTCTACATTATTCATTTCTTCTATGTATTCTTCACCATAATCATGCATAGCTTCTAAGACTGGAATAATTTTGGTGCCTATTTCGGTTAATCCATATTCTACCTTAGGTGGAATTACAGGATAAACCTTTCTATAAATTAAACTATCTTCTTCTAAGCTTCTAAGTTGATTTGTTAACATTTTTTGTGTAACATTTGGCAAGCTTCTTTTTATATCACTAAATCTTAATGGACCATTAACTAGATACCAAAGAATTAGTATTTTCCACTTTCCTGAAAGAATCCTATGAACTAGAATCATTGGACAAATCTCATGATTATCTTCATTATTATTTATATTACAATCTTTATGATCTATTATAAATTTCTCCATACCCTTCTCCTTATAAAAAATAAATACTTAAATGATAATAAGTATCAATTTGTATACTATGTGTAAAAAAAGTGTCTACTTGTAAATTGATAAATTTTAAACTATGATTTAATTATATTATAACAAATAGATACATGTTACAAAAGTGTACAATGGAGGAAAAATATGAAAAAAGTACTATATATTAAAGCAAATATTAAGCCGGAAGGACAATCAAGAACATTTCAAGTAGCAGATGGTTTTATCGAAGAGTACAAAAGATTAAACCCAGAAGACGAAGTGATAACATTAGATTTATATAAGGAAAATATAGATTTCTTAAGAGCAGAAGATTTAGGAGCAGTTTTTGGAGAAAAGACTGAAGAAAGTAAAAATCATCCTATATTAAAATATGCTTATCAAATGGCAGAAGTTGATAAGATTGTTATAGCAACTCCAATGTGGAATTTAGCAGTACCAGCTATTGTTAAAGCATACTTTGATTATGTAAGTGTTACAGGAATAACATTTAAATATACAGCAGAAGGCCCAGTTGGAACTTGTAAGGCTACTAATGCATTAATAGTTTCTGGAAGAGGTGGAAACTATTCAAGTGGATATGCTGCAGAATTAGAAATGGGAGAAAGATATTTAAGAGCAATTCTTTCATTCTTTGGAGTTAAGGATATTAAGAGTTTAGCAGCTGAAAATCTTGATGTTTTTGGAATGGATGTTGAAAAGATTATTTCAGATAATATTGAAGAAGCTAAGAAAATCGCAAAAGATTTTTAATGGATAAATATAACATTTAGTGAAAAACATCTTATGAATAGTATATGTTTTAACGCAAATACTAAAATCGTAAGGTGGTGAGTATAATGGATAAAAATCCGAGCATAAAATGTTCAGTAGAACAATGTAAGTATAATAATCAAGAAAAATATTGTACATTATCAATGATTCAAGTTGGAACTCACGAAGAGCATCCAAAACAAGTAGAATGTACAGATTGTAATTCCTTTGAATTAAGATAATTAAATAATAAGAAAAGAAATGAGAAGTTTTTTAACTTCTCATTTCTTTTTTTTGTTTATATAAAAATAATATAGCTTTAAATTATATGTAATAAAAATAAGTATGGATAAAATATAATAAAAAACTAAGAATAATAAGTAAGTCTAAAAAAATATAAAAATCCATAGGAGTAGATATGGAACAAATAGAGGATATTATAATAGCTTTATTAAAAATAAGTATAAGTAAATATATAGTAGCATTAATCGTTATAATGATATCGTTATTTATAAATAAGTTTATTATAAATAAGATATTTGATTATGCAATTAAATTAGTAGAAAAAACAAAAAATTATGCAGATGATAGTTTAGTTAGAGCTTTAGAAAAACCTACAAAATTATATATAACTTTATATAGTGTATATATTTCCTTAAGAATTATAGACTTTGATGGGATAAAGGTAAACTCCATTACTAGTGATAGATTAAAAAAAATATTTATAATTATAGTTATATGCTATTTTTTTTATAACCTTACTTTAGAGAATTCTTTTTTGTATAAAAAAATAAAGAAAAATAATATAGTATTTCCATTTATATCTATAATAATAAGATTAGTTATAGTGGTTATTGGAATAAGTTGTATTGCTAAAGAATTTGGATTTACAGGATTTATAACTGGACTGGGGATAAGTGGAATAGCTTTTGCATTAATGGCTCAAGATACATTTTCAAATCTTTTTGGAGGAATAATTATAGTATTGGACAGACCATTTGCAATAGGAGATTGGATACAAACATCTGAAATAGAAGGTATAGTTGAAGAAATAACTTTTAGAAGTACAAGAATAAGAACATTTTCTATGGCAATTGCAACTGTACCAAATTCAAAACTTGCTAATGAAAATATTATTAATTGGAGTCAAAGAAAATTAAGAAGAGTACATTTTAAATTTACTATTAGATTTGAAACACCTGTTGAAAAAATAAAGATTACTCTTGAAAAAATAAAAGAAATGCTTAATAGCCATGAAAAGATAGATAAAGAATTAATAATTGTCAGTTTTAATGAATTATCTACCTACGGCTTTGGAGTTTTTATATATTTTTATACTAATGAATTAATATATCAAATGTATGAAGCTTTAAAACAAGAGATAAATATAGAAATACTAAGAATATTAAAAGAAGAAGAAGTAGAACTGGTATTTTTTAATTTTAATTTTTCACCTTCAAATATGCAGAAGGATTTTAATTGTGAAGTAAATTGTTCAGAATTAGAATCTATAAGAAATATAACCGAAGAAGAAAGAGGAAACAAGTAATGTTATCAAAGATAACATTAAATGAAAGAATGAAAAAATGAAGAATTAAAATGGTGATTTATACGAAGTTTAATAGTTTAAAAAACTCCTAAGGGAGTTTTTCTTTTTGGCTCTGTTTTAAACTAATGTTGATAATGGAAAGTATAAAAGTGGATAAATTTACTTACCCACTTTTAATTCACAATAGATTAAAATTGCTCATAAAATATAATTTATAAATTGAAATATATCTTTTTCTAATCTAATAATTTTTAAATTACTATTTTTGTATATTTTCAAGCAAGCTAATTATTTTCCCAATACCTAAAATAATACATCCTAATCCCAAAATAACTGGGAATACAATAACAGCATAATTAAGTAATAGTGCAGTAGCTATGAAACTTGCTATAATTACTATAAATCCAGCAGAATAAAGAAATCCCTCCATTTTAACACCTCCATATAATTTTGTAAGTAAACTAATAGGTAAGTTCCTATTTATCTGCTAGTTTAATAAATGACTAATTAGAAA
>JAEZAL010000367.1 GCA_023427705.1 Bacillota bacterium
AAAGCTATTAGAACTGTTGTAAAAGCAGCAGCCATGAGAGAAAATAAAAATGTAGTAGTTGAAATTATTGATAAGAAGAGTTAGGGTTTTCCTAACTCTTTTTAAACATAGATTTAAAAGTGTAATACTTCTAATGTATCTACAAACTAATAGATAGGTATAATAGAAATATTAATATAAATTATGCATTATGCATTATTAATTATTAATTTGTAATAAGAGGTGTAATATGAAAGATATTTTAAGAGTTGGAAAAATAGTTAATACTCATGGCTTAAAGGGAGAAGTAAAGGTTATACCATTGACAGATGATCCCAAAAGATATAATGAGTTAGAATTTGTTTTAATAGATGGTATTGAAAAAAAAATTCAAGGATGTAAATATCAAAAAGATAGGGTAATAGTTAAAGTAGAAGGTATAGATACAATAGAAGAAGCAGAAAAATACAAAAATAAGTATATGGAAATACCTAGAGAATATGCTGTTCCTTTAGAAGAAGATACTTATTATATTGCAGATATTATTGGGTGTAATGTTTTCGATACAAATGGAAAAGATTTAGGCGAAGTATATGATGTAATTCAAACTAAGAATAATGATGTTTATTGGATTAGAAAACCAAAGGAACTTTTAATACCAGTATTATTAGACATAGTTACAGATATTGATGTTGAAAATAGAAAAATAACAATAAGACCTGTAGGAGAATGGCAAGATGAAGATTAATATTCTTACATTATTTCCAGAAATGTTTGATATTTTTAATCACAGTATAATTGGAAAAGCAAAGGATAAGGGAATTATAGAAATTACTACAACAAATATAAGAGATTTTACTTTAAATAAGCATAAAAAAGTAGATGATTATCCTTATGGTGGTGGAGCTGGAATGGTAATGACTCCACAGCCCATTGTAGATTCTATTAGATATTGTAAAAAGAGTAATAAAGGAAAAGTAGTTTTTTTAGGGCCTAGGGGAAAGACATTTAATCAAGAAATGGCTAAAGAATTAGCTAAAGAAGAAGAGCTTATTTTTCTATGTGGACATTACGAAGGAATAGATGAAAGGGTGTATAAGTACATAGATTTAGAAATTTCCCTTGGAGATTTTATTTTAACAGGGGGAGAAATGGCTGCAATTCCTGTAATAGATTCAATTTTAAGATTAAAGTCTGGAGTCTTAGGAAAAGAAGAAAGCTATGAAGACGAATCATTTTCTGAAGGATTATTAGAATATCCTCAATATACAAGACCAGAAGAATTTGAAGGAGATAAGGTTCCAGAAATACTGCTTTCAGGTCATCATGAGAATATAAGAAAATGGAGAAGAGCAAAATCTTTACTTATTACAAAGGAAAGAAGAAAAGATTTATACGATAAAATAACCTTAAGTAAGGAAGATAAAAAAACTTTAGAAAAGTATAAATAAAATATTGTGCTATAAGAATAATTATGTTAAAATTACCTTTGTGTTAGTACGGGCGGTCCTCTGTCAAGTATTTGTTAAGAACGTCTAATAATTATTAAGGAGGGACTTACACAATGAACGAAATAATAAGAGCTATTGAAGCTGAACAATTAAGAAATGATCTTCCAAACTTCAACGTAGGAGACACTGTTAAAGTTTACGTTAAGATCAAAGAAGGAACAAGAGAAAGAATCCAAATGTTTGAAGGAACAGTTATCAAGAAGCAAAATGGTGGATTAAGAGAAACTTTCACTGTAAGAAGAGTTGCTTATGGTACTGGAGTAGAAAGAACTTTCCCTATGAACTCTCCAATCATCGATAAGATGGAAGTTGTAAGAAAAGGTAAAGTTAGAAGAGCTAAGTTATTCTACTTAAGAGATAGAGTAGGTAAGGCTGCTAAAGTTAAAGAATTAAACGTTAGATAATTTCTAATTACTAAGTAAGGGACTTGTTTAAGTCCCTTTTTCTTTTTTTATTAAGATTTAGATAGTAAAAATTTGATATAATAATAATAAATACGTTTTACGGAGGAGATAAATAATGGCTACAATAAACTGGTTTCCAGGGCATATGAAAAAAACTCAAAGAGAAATTAAAGAAAATTTGAAATTAGTAGATGCAGTAATTGAGATAAGAGATGCTAGAATACCAAGAAGTTCTGCAAATCCTGATATAGATAAGCTTTGCGAAGGAAAGCCTAGAATAATACTTCTAAATAAAAGTGATTTATCTTCTAATAAAGTTACTAAAATGTGGATGAGTCATTTATCATCAGACAATGTTAAAGTTTTAGAAGTTAATTGTTTAACTGGTAAGGGATTAAATCAAATTAAACCAACATTAGAAGATTTACTAAAAGAAAAGCATGATAGATTAAAATCAAAGGGACTAGTAAAAATTCAAATGAGAGTTATGGTAGTTGGAATACCTAACGTTGGAAAATCTACATTTATAAATAAAATGGCAAAGAATAATATTGCTAAAACAGGGGATAGACCAGGAGTAACTAAGAGTAAGCAATGGATAAAAACTAAGATGGATATTGAAATGTTAGATACACCAGGAGTTTTATGGCCAAAATTCGAAGATGATGAAACAGCACTTAACTTAGCATTTACTGGAGCTATAAAAGATGAGATTATGGATATAGAAGAATTATCTTATAATTTAGTGAAAAGATTACAAGAGAATTATAAAACTAATCTTATTGAAAGATATAAAATAGATGATGTTAACGAAGATCCACTTGAAACTTTAAATAGCATAGCAAGAAAAAGAGGCTGCTTAGTAAAAGGTGGAGATATAGATTATAATAGAATTGCTGTTATATTATTAGATGAATTTAGAGGCGGTAAAGTAGGAAATATTTCATTAGAGTATCCAAATGATGAAAATGAGGGCTAATATGTTAGAATTATTAAATAATGATATAGAATCCTTAAGCTATAAGGAAATAAAGAGTATAGTAGATACAATAAATGTAGTTGAGGAAAAAAATAATGCAGAACTTATTTATTTAATAGATAAATTAGCATTAGATAAAAGAAAAAATGTAAAGGCATTAAGTGATAAGCTATTAAAGGAAAGAGATAAATTAAAAAAAGAGTCTGAAAGAGTAAGGAAAATGTATAATTTCGACAAGGGGTTTGGAAATTATACTTATATAGCAGGTGTAGATGAAGTTGGAAGAGGTCCTTTAGCTGGTCCTATTGTTGCATGTGCTGTAATTCTAGATTTAAATGTAATAGATGATGAATTAATTCTTTGGCTGAATGATTCGAAAAAGATTTCTGAAAAGAAAAGAGAAGAGCTAGCAAAGGAAATTAAAGAAAAATCTTTAGCCTATTATATTTCTGAAAAATCCAATGCTGAAATTGATGAAAAAGGAATAGCATATTGTAATAACAGTATATTTTTAGAAGCATGTACTTCTATGAATATAAAGCCTGATTTAGTTCTTTCTGATGGATATTTAGTTAAAGGCATAAATATAGAAAATAGGTCAGTAATTAAAGGTGATGCAAAATCTGCATCTATAGCAGCAGCATCTATACTAGCTAAAGTTTATAGAGATAATTTAATGAAAGATTACTCTAACAAATATCCATATTATGGGTTCAATGAAAATGCTGGTTATGGTACTACAAAACATATTGAAGGCATTAAGCAATTCGGTACCTGTGATATACATAGAATGTCATTTTTGAAAAACATATTATAAGATTTAATATGGTCTAAATGCATCTTTTAGATGCTCTATAAAGTATAAATTGTTATTTTTATTGAAATAAATTTCAATTATATCAAATCTACAATTATGATTTAATAATTTATATTTATATAAAAAATATTTAGACATATTAATAATTTGCTTTTGTTTAAAGTAGGTAACAGATTCACGAGGTAATCCAAAGTGATAACTGTACCTACTTTTTACTTCTATAAATACTATTATTCCTCTATAGGTACAAATCAGATCAATTTCACCATTTTTATTTCTAAAGTTTTTAGTTATTAATTTGTAGTTTCTTTTAATTAAATAATCTATAGCTAAGTCTTCTCCATAAGAGCCAATTTCTTTATTATATTTTTTCATAAAATCACCTAACTAGAATATTGCCTAAAATAATATAAAAAATTCTTTTTATATATGTTTAATAAGTAATTTTTATTGTCAATAATCTTTAAAGAGGTGAGTTATTTGTCAATTGAAATAATAAGTGCTACACATAATGGTTTAGATGGAATGTTAGTAACAGTTGAGGTGGATATAAATAGAGGTATGCCAAGTTTTAGCATTGTTGGATTACCTGATGCTTCAATAAAGGAATCTAAGGAAAGAGTGAGATCTGCAATTGTTAATAGTGGATACGAATTTCCACTTGGAAGAATAACAATAAATTTAGCACCAGCTGATAGTAGAAAAATAGGTTCATTACTAGATTTACCTATAGCTATAGGTATTCTTATGAAGTCAAATCAAATTGATAATATAGACTTAAAGGAATTCATTATTTTTGGAGAATTATCTTTAGGTGGAGATTTAAAAGAAATAAAAGGAATTCTTCCTATAATATTTGAAGGAGATAGTAAAAAGAAGAATAATTTTATTTTTCCATTAAACAACCTAAAAGAGCTTAGAGCTTTTAATATTGGGAATTTCTATCCCTTTAAAAAATTAAATGAAGTTATATCTTTTATTGAGAATAAAGATTTATTGCCACATATATTTGAAGTAGAGAATAAAGTTATTAAAAACGATGATATAAATTATTCAGAGATAATAGGTCAGAGTACATCTAAAAGAGTTATGCAAATAGCTGCAGCTGGTAAACATAATGTACTTTTATATGGCACACCTGGTGCTGGTAAAACCATGTTAGCTCGTGCATTACCATCAATAATGCCACCTTTGTCAAGAAAAGAAGAGATAGAAATTGCTAAAATATACAGTGCATCAGGGTTATTTTCAGGGGATGATACTATAGCTAGACCTTTTAGAAATCCACATCACACTATAACTAGAACAGCTTTAGTTGGTGGAGGTAAAGAAATAAAAGTTGGGGAAATAACATTAGCACATAATGGTGTTTTATTCCTAGATGAGATATTAGAATTTAAAAGGGATGTTTTAGAAGTATTAAGGGAACCATTAGAAGAAAAAGTTATAAATATAAGTAGGCTTAATGGAAGTTATAAATTACCTTCTAATTTTCTACTTATAGCAGCATGTAATACTTGTCAATGTGGGATGTATTTATGCCAGAGTGAGAAAAGCAGATGTGTTTGTAGCGAAGTAGAAAGAAAAAAGTACATGTCTAGATTGTCTAGAGCGTTATTAGATAGAATTGATTTACTAAATTTTGTTCCCAAAATTAAATATGAAGAAATAAATAAAAGAAATGATAATATAACATCAGAAAAAATGAAAGAAAATGTACTTAAAGCAAGGGATATACAAAAATTTAGGTTTAAAAATACAATATATAATTATAATTCTGAAGTTAAAGGAAAAGAAATCGATAATTTATTTAGTATATCAAATTCCTCTAAATTATTAATTGGAAGTATTTATAAGAATTTTGATTTAACTATGAGAGGTTATGATAAATTATTAAGAGTATCAAGAACCATAGCGGATTTGGATGGATGTGAAGATATCTGTGATTATCATATCATAGAGGCTTTAGGATATAGAAAAAATATAGAAGGTGAAGTAGTATAAAAGGAGAAGCTATGGATAATAATGATATTTGGTTTATTTTATTAAAAATATCAAATGATAAAAAGATTAAACTCTTAAAAAAATATAATAATGAAGAAAATATTAGGAAAAATTATGGCATAATAAAAGAATTTAAAAAGATAAATTTAGAAGAAATAACAGAAGAGAAAATAAAATTATTTAAGGAATATATAACTACAAATAATATTGGATATATAACTATAAGCTCTAAAGAATATCCAGAAAAATTAAAGCATTTAGAAGAACCACCATATGTGATTTTTTATAAAGGAAATTTAGAATTACTAAGTGGGAATTTAATAGCTGTTATAGGTGCAAGAAAGTGCAGTAGTTATGGAGCTAAGCTTGCTAGTATAATATCAAAGGAAATTAGTGAAAATAATTTTACTGTAGTAAGTGGATTAGCAGCAGGGATAGATTCTATTGCACAGAAAAGCGCAATTAATTTTAAAGGGAAAACAATAGGTGTTTTAGGATGTGGTATAGATGTAGTATATCCTAAGAATAATAAGATATTATATGAAGAAATAATTAAAAAAGACGGGTTAATAATTTCAGAATTTTTACCTGGAACTCCACCAATTGCTTATAATTTTCCAAGAAGAAATAGAATAATTAGCGGAATTAGTGAAAAATTAGTTATAGTAGAGGCAAATGTTAAAAGTGGAAGTTTAATTACAGTAAATTACGCATTAGATTTAGGAATGGAAATAATGGCTATACCTGGACCAGTCTTTAATGGAAATAGCGAAGGATGTAATAAATTAATTAGAGATGGAGCAAAACCATTTACTGGAATAGAAGATTTATATGATTTTTTAAATATATTTAAAGAAAGTACAAAAAAAGAAGAAAAAAATACGTATAAATTACTGCTTTTAAAGATAATAAACAGAGAACCGATGCACCTAGATGATATTATAAATGCTGTAAATGTTGACAGAAAGGTATTATTTGAGTTATTATTTGAAATGCAAAATAGAAATGAAATTATTTGTCTTCCAGGCAATTATTATGCTAAATCAATATAAATTAAGGGGGGTGTAAACTCCAGTATAAGTGGAGTTTGTGATATATGGGACAAAATCTTGTAATAGTAGAGTCACCTGCAAAGGCTAAGACTATAGGAAAGTATCTTGGTAAAAATTATATAGTAGAAGCATCTATGGGGCACGTAAGAGATTTGCCTAAAAGTACTTTAGGCGTTGATATAGAAGATAATTTTAATCCAAAATATATAACTATAAGAGGAAAAGGTGACTTAATAGCTAAATTGAAAAAAGCTGCTAAAAAAGCAGATAAAGTTTATCTTGCAACTGACCCTGACCGTGAAGGAGAAGCTATTTCTTGGCATTTAGCTAATATACTGAAAATACCTCAAGATAAAAAATGTAGAATTGTTTTTAATGAAATAACTAAAAGTGCAGTTAAATCATCTATAAAAGAAGCGAGAGAAATTAATAATAATTTAGTTGATGCTCAACAAGCTAGAAGAATTGTAGATAGATTAGTTGGTTATGAAATTAGTCCAATTTTATGGAAAAATGTTAAGTGGGGATTAAGTGCAGGAAGAGTTCAATCAGCAGCTCTAAAGTTAATATGTGATAGAGAGACAGAAATAAAAGCTTTTGAGCCAAAAGAATATTGGACTGTAGACTGTATTGCTACTAAAGATAGAAAAAAATTTCCTATAAAATTATCTCAATATAAAGGTAAAAAAATAGAAATAAGCTCAAAAGAAGAAAGTGAAAAAATTATAGAGGAATTAAAGAAAGATAAATTTATAGTTACGAAAGTGAAAAAAGGAACCAAAACTAAAAATCCTTTACCACCTTTCACAACAAGTACTCTTCAACAAGAAGCATCGAAGAAATTGAATTTTATGACTAAAAGAACCATGTCTATTGCACAAGTTTTATATGAAGGAGTAGAAGTGAAGGGGTATGGAACTGTAGGTCTTATTACTTATATGAGAACAGATTCCGTTAGAATATCTGATGAGGCTCAAGGAAAAGCTCTTGATTTTATAAATTCTAATTTTGGTAAAGAATATGCACCTGATAAACCAAGAGTATATAAGAGTAAGAAAAATATTCAAGATGCACATGAAGCAATTAGACCATCTGTAATTGAGATAACTCCAGAAGTTGCTAAGAATTCATTAACTTCAGAGCAATACAAATTATATTCACTAATTTGGAATAGATTTATGGCAAGCCAAATGTCAGCATGTGAACTTAATACTAATAGTATAGAAATATGTAATGGAGATTATAAATTTAAGGCAAGTGGATCAACTGTAAAATTTGATGGTTTCATGAAACTTTATGAATATATGACAGAAGAGGATAACGAAGATGTTGCATTACCAATATTAAAAGAAAATGATGAGTTAAACAAAGTCAATATAGAAGGTAAACAACATTTTACACAACCACCTGCAAGATATACAGAAGCATCATTTGTTAAATTATTAGAAGAAAAAGGGATTGGAAGACCGAGTACCTATGTACCTACTATTTCTCTTTTATTAAATAGAGATTACGTTAATAGAGAAAAGAAAAATTTAGTGCCAACTGAACTTGGTTTTATAGTTAATAATATAATGGAAGAGTATTTCCAACAAATTGTTGATGTTGATTTCACAGCAGATATGGAAAGAAATCTGGATTATATTGAAGAAGGTACTGAAGAATGGAAGAAAGTTGTTGAAGAATTTTTTGCTCCACTAAAACTAGCATTAGATAAAGCTGAAAAAGAAATATCTAAAGTCATAATAGAAGACGAGGTAAGTGATGTTCCTTGTGATAAATGTGGTAGAATGATGGTTATTAAGCGTGGTAGGTATGGAAAATTTTTAGCTTGTCCTGGATATCCAGAATGTAAAAATGCTAAACCTATCGT
>JAEZAL010000001.1 GCA_023427705.1 Bacillota bacterium
GTTCATATAAGTTCATCGCTTTCTCATATAATTTTCTCAATTTTTTTTCCATAAACAATCCCCTTATTTATAAATAGAATCCATGCTATATATAGTATATAATTTAATGCTTTTATTTACAATAAAAGCCGCCTCAAAATGCTTGAGACGGCTATATGAATAATATATTATTCTTGTTCTAACATTATCTTTTTAGCATTTAAGATTGATGTAGCACTCATTGAGAACTCATCTAATCCATACTCAACTAATGTAGGAATAGCAGCTTCATCTCCCGCCATTTCTCCACACATTCCAACCCATTTACCATGCTTATGAGCTCCATCTATAGTCATCTTTATTAATCTTAATACAGCTGGGTGCATTGGATTGTAAAGGTATGATACCTTTTCGCTCATTCTGTCTGCAGCTAATGTATATTGAATTAAATCGTTAGTTCCAATTGAGAAGAAATCTACGTGCTTAGCTAATTCATCAGCATATACAGCAGCAGCAGGTATTTCTACCATTATACCCCATTGGATTTTTTCTGAGTATTCTTTTCCTTCTGCTTTTAATTCAGCTTTACATTCATCAACGAATTCTTTTGCAGCTTGGAATTCTTCTAAGCCTGAAATCATTGGGAACATAACTGCTAAGTTTCCATATACAGAAGCTCTAAGTAATGCTCTTATTTGAACCTTAAATATGTCTTTTCTATCTAAGCATAATCTAATTGCTCTATATCCTAAGAATGGGTTCATTTCTTGTGGTAATGGTAAGTATGGAAGTGTCTTATCTCCACCGATATCTAGTGTTCTGATAACAACTTGCTTTCCATCCATTATTTCAAGAACTTTTTTGTATGCTTCAAATTGTTCTTCTTCTGTTGGAGCAGAATCTCTATCCATATATAAGAATTCAGTTCTGAATAATCCAACACCGTCTCCACCGTTAGCAACTACTGCTTCAGCATCTGCAGGTGATCCGATATTTCCACAAACTTCAACTCTTCTTCCTGATTTAGTAACTGTTTTAACAGATATTAATTTCTTTAATTCTTCTTGTTCTGCTAAGAATTTTTCTCTCTTTGCAGTATATTCATCTATAACTGATTGTTCTGGGTTTATTATGCATATACCTTCGATACCATCAACTATAACCATATCTCCATTTTTAACTGAAGTAGTTATATCTTTTAATCCAACAATAGCAGGAATTTCTAATGTTCTAGCCATAATAGCTGAGTGAGAAGTTCTTCCTCCAATGTTAGTTAAGAAACCAACTACCTTGCTTCTATCTAATTGTGCTGTATCTGATGGAGTTAAGTCGTGAGCTACAACTACTGTATTAGCTTCTGTAATAGCAAAAGCATCTCCACCCTTACCTGCTAAGTTAGAAATAATTCTCTTAGAAACGTCTTTTATATCAGCAGCTCTTTCTTTCATATATTCATCTTCCATTGAATCGAATATCATTACGAAAGTGTTGGTAACATTTTCAACAGCCTTAAAAGCATTCACGCTATTTGATTCAATTTCTAATAACATTCCGCCTGTAAATTCAGGGTCATCTAATAAAGTTAGGTGGGCTTCAAAAACTTGAGCTTCATGTTCTCCTATTTCCGCTAAAGCTTTATCTCTTATTGCAGCTAATTGAACTTTTGATTGCTCTAAAGCTTTATTTAGAACTTCTTTTTCAGCTTCTACATCTGAAACCTTCGCATCTGTTATTACTATCTCTTCGTGTTCTTGTAAAAATACTTTTCCTATTGCATATCCCTTAGATGCAGCTATACCTTTTTTCATTGTTGAGATTCCTCCTTAAATAATAGCTATAAATTCAAATAGTATTGAAATTTAATAGATTTTAAAAATCTATTTTTTATCACAACTATTATGTATTATAACATATTTTTTATTTATGTTAACATAAATAAACGTAATTTTTATAATTTTCTATCTCCATTTTTAAATTATTTGTGTATTTTATTTGATTATTTTGCATATAGATATATTTTACTCGAAAACTTTTACATCTTTTTCAAAATCATTCGTATTTTCTAAGAAAAAAGGAGTTTATTGTCAAATTAAATATTTTCAATAAAACTCCTCTTTTGTTAAATTTAGATACTTTTTTTATAGTATATGCTTATATTCTAATAATATTTTAATTATTAATTTTATAAATCGTCTATTAATGCTCCTGCCTTGGCATAAGCAGTTGATTTAGCTTCAAAGAAATCAGTTTTTACAGAGTTTGCATCTGATAATACATCTACCCAACTTGCTGGATTAGATATATATCCTTCATATATCTCATCTAATCCTATTGCTCTCATTCTTATATTTCCTAAGTATTTTATATAATCAGTTATTAAATTTTTGTTTATTCCTTGAATGCTATCTCCAATAACATAATGTCCCCATGAAATTTCATGTTCTACTGCTGTTTTCATCATTTCTTTTAATTCTTGTTTTAATTCTTCTGTAAAAATCTCTGGCTCTTCTATTTGTAATTCCTTTATTATATTTCTAAATAACCATAAATGAGTATTTTCATCTCTATTTATATATCTTATTTCTTGAGCAGATCCTGGCATCTTTCCATTTCTCTCAAGGTTGTAGAAAAACATAAAGCCTGAATAGAAGTAAATCCCTTCTAAAATATAGTTTGCCATTAAAGTTTTAACTAAGTTTCTTTCAGTAGGATCATTTAAAAAGTTATTATAAAGGTCTCCAATAAACTTATTTCTATCTAATAGAATTTTATCGTCCTTCCATTGATATAATATTTCATTCCTCTTCTCTGGAGAGCATATAGTATCAAGCATATAACTATAACTCTGGGAATGAACTGCTTCTTGGAATGCTTGAATAGTTAAACATAAATTCACTTCACTAGCTGTTATATAACTATTTATATTTGATAAATTTGCTGTTTGAATTGAATCTAGGAATATTAAGAATGAAAGTATTTTATCGTAAGCTGTTCTTTCTTCCTTCGTTAATTTGTTATAATCCTTTAAATCTTGAGCAAGATTTATTTCTTCTGGGATCCAGAAGTTGTTCATAGCCTGCCTATACCAATCTGAAACCCATTTATATTTCATATTATTAAAGTCATTTAAATTAGTTGTATTACCATTTATCATTCTCTTTTTTGATGTTTCTATATCACCAAACTCATTAAAAAGAGGTTTCTTATTAACAAACATAACTTTCCTCCCAATTGTTTTATTCTCTTCTCCAAACTATGCTGAACAACTTTCACAATCACTAACTGTTAATGATTTTGATCTAACATAATAAATTGATTTTACTCCCGCTTTACAAGCTTCTATATATAAATTCATAATTTGTCTCATAGTGTAATTTGTAGTTATATATAAATTAAAGGATTGACCTTGATCTATATGTCTTTGTCTTACTCCATTAATTTGAACACACCATTTTTGATCTATATTGTAAGCAGAATTATAATACCAATAATTTTCTTCATTTAAGTTAGGCGCAGTCTTCGGTACTATACTTCCCTTCTTCTCTTCTAACCAGAATCTAGCCATTACTGGATCAATTCCCTCTGAAGTTCCTGCAATAGTTGCTGTAGAACCATTAGGAGCAACTGCAATAAGATATCCATTTCTAAGTCCGTATCTTCCAATTTCTTCTCTAAGTTCATTCCACTTTTCTGAATCATAGTCTCTTAGCTTAAAGTATTCCCCAGTTTGCCAATCTGAACCTTCAAAGCAAGAATATCTTCCCTTTTCTTTTGCTATATTTACACTAGCTTTTATAGCATGATAATTTATTCTTTCATAAACATCATCAGCAAAATCCTTATGTTCATCAGCTGTCCAATGAATTAGGTTATTTGCTAACATATGATGATATCCACTTGTACCAAGGCCTATAGCTCTGTATTTTTTATTTGTAACTTCTGCAAATGGAACTGAATAATAATTTAAGTCTATTACATTATCCATAGCTCTTATTTGAGTTTCTACAACATATCCAAGCTCATCATCATTTTTAACTTCTACATTTCCTAAAACTACTGAAGATAAATTACAAACTACAAAATCACCAGCCTTAGTTTTCTCAACTATAATAGAATCTCCATTTTCATCTATAATTTCTGATTGTTCTATATCCATAGGACTCATATTTTGCATAATTTCAGTACATAAGTTTGATGAATAAATCATACCTTTATGTTTATTAGGGTTCATTTTATTCACTGTATCTCTATAAAAAGCAAATGGTGTTCCTGTTTCAGCTGCACTCTTTATTATTAATCTAACTATATCTTTAACAGGCATTACCCTCTTACTTATATTTTCATCTTCAACGCATTCTTTATATCTCTTTTCCCATTCTTCTCCGTAAAAGTCTTCTAAGGAATATCCCTTAACTAATCGTATTTCATGTGGACACATCATATACCAATCAGCATCTATATCTGTCTCTGCTAATTTCCAGAATAAATCTGGATAACATAGCCCTGGGAAAATATCATGTGC
>JAEZAL010000051.1 GCA_023427705.1 Bacillota bacterium
CCAGCCATAGATCCAATTACTTCACCAGGCTTGTATGCATCACCAGAAATTAAGTTTTCACAAGAAGCTATAACTGCAACTACATTAATTTTTAGTCCTCTTTTTGCAATTACAGACATTGCTCCTATAACTGAAGCAGCTCCACCCATATCTGATTTCATATCTTTCATACTATTACTTGGCTTAATTGAATATCCACCTGAATCATAAGTTAATCCCTTACCAACAAGTCCAAGAACTTCTTCACTATTATCTTTATCTCCAAAATATCTCATAACGATAAGCTTAGGTTCCTTTGAAGATCCCTTTGCTACGTTATAGAAAGCTTCCATTTTTAAAGCTTTTATTTCTTCAACTCCATGAACTTCTACTTCAAATCCACTTTCCTTACCAACATTAACAGCTACTTCTGCTAAAGTTTCTGGGTAAATTATATTTGATGGTTCATTAACTAAATCTCTAGCAATTATTATACCCTTTGCTACTTCAACACCTTCATTTATTGAATCTTCTATTTCCTTAGTAGCTTCTTTTATTCCACATCTAGAAATTGAAATATTTAATTCCTTTTCTTCCTTAGCATCAGTTTTATACTTATTAAATGTATAACTAGCTAATTTAGCTGAAGTTGCCATAGCCTTTATTAACTCTTCAAGTTTTATAGTTTCAGTATGAGGAACTCTTAAGAATATATCTGTAAGCCCTAGAGCTTTAATCTTCTTAACGCCCTTTCCTGTTGCTTCCCTAACCTTATCTAAGTTTAAGTCTTCTTCTTTTCCTAAACCAACTAATACTACTGTTTGAATAGTATCATTAGCTGTCTTAGTAAAAGTATAAACTTCTCCATTTTTTCCACTGAATAATTCTTTTGCTTCTGCAAATTTTATATTTTTATTTAACTCTTCATTTGATACTTGTAATTTACCTTCTAATAGATATATAACTAAAGCCTCTGCTGTTGAACAAGTTAAACTTCTATACTTTATACTCATTTAATCACCTCATTTTAACTTCCTTTTACTCATAATACCACTATTAGAAAATCTATTCAATGGATAATAATTATTATTTAAATTAAATTTTGAAAATTTTTAATTTTATTTGTATAAAAATTTTTATTTTGTTAATAATACTAATGTAGATACAAAACCTGTTTATACAGGTCCCATCCCCCATTTATTTATAAAGCGCTTCGGCGCTTTTTTATTTACCATTGTTATGTAAATATATAGAATTAGTGTTATAATTTTAAATATAAATTAAAAATATTTAGAGGGGATTTAATATATGAAAGTAAAAAATAATTTTAAAATCACTATAGTTTTCTCACTGCTTTTAGCCTTTATGTTAATATCTAATGGTTGTTCTGGAATGAGTAAAGCTGAAAAGTCCTTTAATGACTTTACAGAAAAATGGATACAAGCTGATTATTCATCTATGTATCAAATGTTAACTAATGAATCTAAGGAACACATATCTGAAGAAGACTTTATTTCAAGATATACCAATATCTTTACCGCAATTAATGCAAATAATTTAATTTTTGAAATTAACGGAGAAGAATTAAAAGAAGATGGAATTGTCACTATTCCTTTTAAAATGAATTTGAATTCTATTACTGGAGATTTATCTCTTGAAGATTATAAATTATCTTTAGTTAAAGAAGATAAAGAATATAAAATTAAATGGGACGAAAGCTTAATTTTCCCTAATATGATTAAAGATGATAAAGTTAGAGTTTCAACTACTGAAGCTAAAAGAGGTAACATTCTTGATAGAAATGGCAAAGTCTTAGCTGAAGATGGAATTATATATTCTGTAGGAATTTATCCTGCTAAATTTAACACCTCAAATATTGAAGAAAAAATCACTGAAATTGCTACTGCATTAGATATAAGTAAAGAAAATATTAGTTCTAAACTTGAGGCAAATACTAATCCAGAGCATTTTATTCCTTTAGTAGATATTCTAACTACAGATTCAAGAATAGATACATTAAGAAATAGAGATGAAGATGGTATATTACTAAAAGAAAAAATAGGTAGAATCTATTATGGTGGAGAAGCCTTTGGAAGACTTATTGGATATATAGGCAATATTACGGCTGAAGAATTAGAAGCAAACCTTGATAAAGGTTATACTGATACAAGCCTTATTGGTAAAGCTGGCTTAGAGCAAGTTTACGAAAATACTCTAAAAGGTGAAGATGCAGCTGAAATTTATATTGAGCGCGGCATGGAAAAAATAACTATAGCAAATAAAGAAGTTGTAGATGGAAAGGACATTACATTATCTATAGATTATGATCTTCAAAACAAAGTTTACAGTGAAATGTCTGGAGAAAAAGGAGCAGCAACTGCTGTTAATCCTAAAACTGGAGAAGTAATAGCTATGGTAAGTGCTCCTTCATATGATTCTAATACTTTTACTACTTATATAAGTAAAACTCAAGAAGCAAAATGGGAAGAAACTAATCATGCAGATGAAATAAATAGATTTAATAAAACATATTCACCTGGATCTACTATGAAACTATTAACATCAATAATAGGTTTAGAAAATGGAGTTATAAATCCAAGTGAAGAAAAGGATATACAAGGCTTAACTTGGCAAAAAGATAGTTCTTGGGGAAATTACAAAATCACTAGAGTAACTGACCCTGGAAAAGCAGTGAATTTAAAGGATGCTGTTAATCATTCAGATAATATTTACTATGCTCAAGTAGCATTAGACCTTGGAAGTGAAAAATTTATTAATGGACTTAAAAACTTTGGAATAGGAGAAGAATTAACTTTTGAATATCCAATAGAGAATTCTCAAATTTCAAATGATGGAGAAATAAATAGAGATATACTTCTTGCAGATACAGGATATGGACAAGGTGAAGTTATGGTTACTCCACTTAATATAGCACTATTTTATAGCACATTATCAAATGAAGGTAATATGATGCAACCTAGATTAGTTATTAGTGAAAATTCTGAAGCAAAAGTGTGGAAAGAAAACTTAATATCACAAAATAACTTACCAATTTTAATTGATGCATTTACAGCAGCTGTTAATGATGCAGGAGCCACTCTTCCTGATGGAGCTGTTCCTGGACATAGAGTTGCTGGTAAATCAGGTACTGCTGAAATAAAATCATCTCAAGATGATGCAGATGGTACTGAAAATGGATGGTTCGTTTCTACAGATCCAGACTCATCTAAAATTTCAATTTCTATGATAATTGAAAATGTAAAAGATAGAGGTGGTAGTCATGTTACTATTCCTAAAGTAAGAAATGTTATGGATTATTACCTTAATAGGTAAGATGTAATAGTGAATAGTGAATATATAAAGATTGAGCGTTTAAATTTGTTTTGAATATTACAAGATATTAAAGTAATAGAATTGTAATTTACTTAATAAAGAGTTATGTACTAAAATTAGTGCATAACTCTTTATTTACATATAGTTCCATTTAAGTTAATATTACATTATATTCTAAGGAGGTATTTTATGAAGAAATTTACATTATTATTTTCTCTAATTATTATAAGTAGTTTATTTTTATTATCTTGTACAAAAGATAAACCTATGAAGCCCAATACTCCAGTAAATGCTTCTATAATGATAAAAAACTATATTGATGCTGAAAATTATGAAGGCTTTATTGACCTCTTTAGTGATGAACTTAAGAATTCTATATCTAGGGATGATTTTAAAAAATTTAAAGATATTTCAACTTCAGGTAGTAGCCATAGTCTATATGATATTATCACTTTTGAAAATGGAGAAATGCTTCTAATAAAATTATCTTCAGTTGAAATTGATGGTAAATATAAAGTCGAAGAAGTTTTACAAATTCCCAAAGAATTTAAATCTCTATTTAACCAAGAATAAAAATAAACCTCAACTGTTATATATTTAAATCTAACATTTGAGGTTTATTTATATACTTAAGAATCTCTAAACTCTTACTTTTTACTTATTAAATCTTACTTAATAATAGCTTTTCCATCTTCAAACTTTTCAATTATAGCTAAAGATTCTACTCTAATATTCATTTCTTCTAATATTTTTCTTCCTTCTTGGAATCCTTTTTCTATAACTATTCCAACACCAATTAAATTTGCTTTTGATTGATTAACAATATCTATCATTCCCTTAGTTGCACAACCCTTAGCTAAAAAATCATCTATTATTAATATATTTTCGCCTTCATTTAAAAATTGCTTTCCTACTCTAACCTTATATGTTTTATTTTTAGTAAAGGAATGTACTTCTGATTCATATACTTCCTTATCTAAATTTAAACTTTCAGTTTTCTTTGCAAATACAACTGGAATATAATCAAAATATTGTGAAGCAATAGCCGCTATTCCAATACCTGATGCTTCTATAGTTAATATCTTATCTATTTTTTCTCCTTCGAATCTCTTTCTAAACTCTTTACCCACTTCATTTAAGAATTTTATATCCATTTGATGGTTTAAGAAAGAATCAACTTTTAATATATTTCCTTCTCTTACTTTTCCTTTGTTCATTATCATTTCTTTTAATAATTCCATATATAATTTCTCCTTTACCACTTTAAATATAGCATTCTATAAGCTTGTCCCTTTACAGAGCTAAGTAATAAAGCCAAGAAATCTATGGCAATATTTTCTTCGTAGTTAGGATATTTACGGTTTCCTAGTAGAAACACTTGAACCATATCTTCAAGCATATACGAATACTATTTATTTCTTTTTT
>JAEZAL010000076.1 GCA_023427705.1 Bacillota bacterium
GCTTACTTTATGGTAAAAAATATAAATAAAAAGGCAAATTTATAAAGAGATAAAGCAATTAATTCCATTGAGTTAAACGTATACATATAATATGATTTTTATGTACTCAAATTAAAAAAGAAAAGGGGAGTTAAAAATGAGAATTAAAAAATTAATTGCTTTAACTTTAACTGCAGCTTTGATGACTGTTGCCATTGGATGTGGCAATAAAGCAGAAACAGGTAGTAATTCTGGTGGAGAAAAAGAAACTAAATCTAATTTGATAGGTGTAGCAATGCCTACACAATCACTTCAAAGATGGAATCAAGATGGATCTAATATGAAGTCAGAGCTTGAAGAAAAAGGATATACCGTAGATTTACAATATGCAAATAATGATGTAAATACTCAAGTTCAACAAATAGAAAATATGATAACTAAGGGATGTAATATTTTAGTTGTAGCATCAATTGATGGATCAGCATTAACTGATGTTTTAAGTAAGGCTGCTGATAATAATATTAAGGTTATAGCTTATGATAGATTAATTATGCAATCTGATAATGTAGATTATTATGCAACTTTTGATAACTTTAAGGTTGGTGTTATTCAAGGTCAATATATAGAAGAAAAATTAGATTTAAAAAATGCAGCAGGACCTTTCAATATTGAATTATTTACTGGAGCTCCAGATGATAATAATGCAACATTTTTCTTTAATGGAGCAATGAGTATATTACAACCATATATAGATAATGGTAAGTTAGTTGTTCCAAGTGGACAAACTAAATTTACAGAAGTTGCAACTCAAAGTTGGGACTCTGCAAAAGCACAATCAAGAATGGATAATATAATTACAGCTAATTATTCTAGCGGTAAAAAGTTAGATGCTATTTTATCATCTAATGATAGTGTTGCTATAGGTGTAGTTGCTTCTCTTCAAAATGCAGGTTATGGTTCAGCAGACAAAGCTTATCCAATTTTAACTGGACAAGACTGTGATAAACCAAATGTAATTGCAATGAAAAATGGACAACAATCTATGTCAGTATTCAAAGATACTAGAACTCTTGCTAAAAAAGTAGTTGAAATGGTAAATGCTTTAGTAGACGGAAAAGAAGCTGAAGTAAATGATACAAAAACATACGATAATGGTGCAAAAGTTGTTCCATCATTCTTATGTGACCCTGTAAGTGTAACTGTTGATAACTATGAAGAAATGTTAATTGATAGCGGATACTATCAAGCATCAGATATAGAATAAAAGATATCATTAATAAAGAATAAATATATGCTATAGCTGAAGGTGAAATCTCTTTTAGCTATAGCATATCAATGTAGAGAATGAAGGTAGGAGGGAGGAATATAGATGGAAAAGATCATTTTAGAAATGAAGAATATAACAAAGACATTTCCTGGTGTTAAAGCTTTAGATAATGTAAATCTTAAGGTAAAAGAAGGAGAGATACACGCTTTAATTGGAGAAAATGGTGCAGGAAAGTCAACTCTTATGAATGTACTTAGTGGAATATATAGTTATGGAACATATAGTGGAGATATAATTTTTAATGGTGAGTTGTGTAAGTTTAATAATATAAAAGACAGTGAAATAAAGGGAATAGTTATAATCCATCAAGAATTAGCATTAATACCTGAATTATCTATATCAGAAAATATATTTCTTGGAAATGAAAGAGCAAAAGGTCTTATGATTAATTGGAGACAAACAGATATAGAAGCAGCAAAGATGTTAAAAAAAGTTAGGCTAATAGAGAATGTTCATACAAGAATTAAAAATCTTAGTGTTGGTAAGCAGCAACTAGTAGAAGTAGCAAAGGCTATGGCGAAAGATGTTAAATTATTAATCCTTGACGAACCTACAGCAGCATTAAATGATAAGGATTCTGAAAGTTTATTACAGCTTTTATTAGAACTAAAAAAAGAGGGAATAACCTCAATTCTAATTTCTCATAAATTAAATGAGTTATTAAGAGTAGCGGATAATATAACAGTCCTTAGAGATGGGGCAACTATAAAATCTATGAAAAATGATGGAAGCATTAATGAAGATGATATTATTAGATCTATGGTTGGTAGAGAACTTACTAATAGATATCCTATCCATGAATCAAAAATTGGAGAGGTAGTTTTCCAAGTTAAGGATTGGAATGTGTATGATCCTATTATAGATGATAAGAAGATTATTAAAGATGTAAATATAAATATCAAAAAAGGAGAAATAGTTGGATTATCAGGTTTAATGGGAGCTGGAAGAACAGAGTTTGCTATGAGTGTTTTCGGAAAAGCTTATGGTAGACATATAAGTGGAAGTGTTATTAAAGATGGGAAAGAAATTAAAATTAATAATATAAGAGATGCTATAGATTCTGGACTAGCTTATGTAACAGAAGACCGTAAGAATGCTGGTCTAAATTTAATAGATAGTATAAAAAATAATATATCTATAGCAAAAATTAAAAAATTAAGTAAAATGCTATTTGTAGATGGTAATAAAGAAATTAGTGTAACAGAAGACTTTAGAAAGAAGCTTAATATTAAGTCACCATCTGTAATACAAAAGGCAGGAAATTTATCAGGCGGAAATCAGCAAAAGGTTGTTTTAAGTAAATGGATATTTACTGATCCAGATATATTAATATTAGATGAGCCAACAAGAGGAATTGATGTAGGAGCCAAATATGAAATATATAAGATAATAAATGACTTAGCAGACTCTGGAAAGTCAATTTTAGTTATTTCATCTGAACTTCCAGAAATATTAGGTATATGTGATAGAGTGTATGTAATGAATGCTGGAAGAATAGTTGGAGAATTACCGGTTAAGGAAGCATCACAAGAAATCATAATGAAATGCATAATGGATAGTAATAAGGAGGTAGTTTAAATGCAAGTAGATGAAAAAGTAGAAGTAAAAGTTAATAAAACATTAGGTGAAACGTTAAAGACCGTATTTAAACACAATGTAAGGCAGTACGGAATGCTTATAGCATTAGTTGTTATCATAATTTTATTTCAAATTTTAACAAAAGGGATACTTTTAGTTCCTATGAATGTAACTAATTTGATTCTACAAAACAGCTATGTATTTATATTAGCTATTGGTATGACATTATGTATTGTATGTAGTTCAAATATAGACCTTTCTGTAGGATCAGTAGTTGCCTTTATTGGTGCTCTTGCAGGGATACTTATAATTAATAATAAAATGCCAGTATTACCAGCAATTCTAATTTGTATAGCAGTTGGATTAGTAATAGGAGTATGGCAAGGATTTTGGATTGCTTATGTTAGAATACCAGCATTTATAGTAACACTATCTAGTATGTTACTATTTAGAGGATTAACAGTAAAGTTACTTCAAGGATTAACTTTAAGTCCATTTCCAAAGTCATTCCAAGCTATAAGTGGAGGATTCTTCCCTGACATATTTGGAGGTAGTAGTGTAAATATTACTACTGTTGTAGTAGGACTAGTAATATCTGCAATATTTGTTTATATAGAGTTTAAAAATAGATCCGAAAAGTTAAAGTATAACTTTGAAGTTCTTCCATTATCTTTAAGCATAGCTAAGGTTGCATTAATAGTTGGAGCAACTATGCTAATAACTTATTGGCTTGCAGTATATAAAGGGATTCCAATAATGTTTGCAATTATAGGTATTTTAGTGTTAATTTATACAATAATTACTTCAAAAACAATACCAGGAAGATATCTTTATGCTATGGGTGGAAATGAAAAATCAGCAAAGCTTTCAGGTATCAATACTAATAAAGTTTTATTCTTAGTTTATGTTAATATGGCTGTACTTTCTGCAATAGCAGCTATAAGTTTTACATCGAGATTAAATGCAGCATCTCCTCAATCAGGTTTAAACTTTGAATTAGATGCAATAGCAGCTTGTTATATTGGGGGAGCATCAGCTTATGGTGGAGTAGGAACTGTTATCGGTGCTATAATTGGAGCCTTAGTAATGGGTGTATTAAATAATGGTATGTCAATCCTAGGTGTAGGTAGTGATATGCAAATGGCAATAAAAGGATTAGTACTTTTATTAGCAGTAGCATTTGATGTATTCAGTAAGAAAAAATCAAGAATATAAATTGTATATATGCAATAAAAAAGCTTGACAATGTCAAGCTTTTTTATATTGAAATAAATTATTTATATGAAGAATAATGTTATTGAGGGATAATTTTTATTTATATAAAAATTATTGAAATGTTAATGATTACATGATTAAATTGATATTGAAATATATGGTCAAAGTGGTATAATAATAGAGGTAATGTGATAACCATTATTATTTGCCAAAATGTGTTATTTATAATAGTATTTTCTATTTATTTATACTTCTATGAATAAATATGTCAGCTTATGATATACTAATAAGGTAATAAATAAGTAGAGATAACAATAAATAACATTAAAATAAAGGAGGATACGTAATGAAAAATTATTGCGAAATAGTTGACGTTGTGGCTAGACAAATTCTAGACTCAAGATGTTTTCCAACTGTAGAAGTTGAAGTTTATTTAGAAGATGGTACTGTAGGTAGAGCAGCTGTTCCATCAGGTGCATCAACTGGTATGTATGAAGCAGTTGAATTAAGAGATGGTGATAAGAGCCAATACTTAGGAAAAGGTGTTTTAAAAGCAGTTCAAAATGTAAATGACACAATTGCTGAAGAATTAATAGGATGTAACGTATATGATCAACCATATATAGATAAGTTACTAATCGAATTAGATGGAACTCCAAACAAAGCTAAGTTAGGTGCTAATGCTATATTAGGTGTTTCTTTAGCAGTAGCTAATGCAGCAGCTAAATCATTAGATTTACCATTATACCAATACGTAGGTGGAGTAAATGCGAAAGTTTTACCAGTACCTATGATGAACATAATCAATGGTGGATCACATGCTGATAACTCAGTAGATCTACAAGAATTCATGGTTATGCCAGTTGGAGCTAAGACTTTCAGCGATGCTTTACAAATGTGTGCTGAAGTTTACCATACTTTAAAGAAAACTTTACACGATAAAGGATATTCAACTGCTATCGGTGATGAAGGTGGTTTCGCACCAAACTTAAAATCAAACGAAGAAGCTATCGAAGTTATTATAGAAGCTATCACTAAAGCTGGATACAAAGCTGGAGAAGATATGTTCATAGCTATAGATGCTGCTTCATCAGAATACTACAAAGATGGAAAATACGTTTTAGAGCATGAAGGTAAGACTTTAACTGCAGCTGAAATGGTTGACTTCTTAGAAAACTGGGTTAACAAATACCCAATTATATCAATCGAAGACGGTATGGCTGAAGAAGACTGGGAAGGTTGGAAGCTATTAACTGAAAGATTAGGTAAGAAAGTTCAATTAGTTGGTGATGATTTATTCGTTACAAACACTGAAAGATTAGAAAGAGGTATTGATTTAGGAGTTGGTAACTCAATCTTAATTAAGTTAAACCAAATCGGTACTTTAACTGAAACTTTAAATGCTATAGAAATGGCTAACAGAGCTGGATACACAGCAGTTATTTCTCATAGATCAGGTGAAACAGAAGATACAACTATAGCTGATTTAGTTGTAGCTGTAAATGCTGGTCAAATCAAGACTGGTGCTCCTGCAAGATCTGAAAGAGTTGCTAAGTACAACCAATTAATCAGAATTGAAGAAGAATTAGACGATGTAGCTGAATACAGAGGAAGAAAAGCATTCTTCAACATCAAGAAGTAATTTAATTACGATGTAATTTTTAAGGGATTGTAAGCGAAAGCTTACAATCCTTCTTCATTTTATTTAATGATTATTAAATGTGAATATGTAATTATTTTGAAAATAATCACTTGTATTATAGATGTTTATATGTTAATATAACCTTATGTAAATACGACCATTTTTATTGAAGTTGGGAGGTATAACAATGAAGGATTTGTTGTTAGTATTAGAAGCAATTTTAGGATTAGTAATTATATTATCAGTATTATTACAGCCAAGTAAAACTGATGCATTAAGTGGACTTATTCAAGGAAGTAAAACAGAAACATTTTTCTCTAAGAATAAAGCAAGAACTAGGGAAGCTATGTTATTAAAATTAACAATCGTTTCTATGGCTTTATTTGCTGTGAATACATTAGCTTTAAACTTAATATAATATTAAAAAAGAGCTGCTTGAGGTAGCTCTTTTATACTATAAAGGAGTAGTTAATATGGGAATTTTTAACGGATTAATGGGAAATGCTTCAGAAGCAAATTTAGAAAGCGTAAGAAAAGAATATAGTAAAATATTAGCAGGAAACGAAAGAATAGAAAAAGCATATAAATTAGTTAGAGATTTATTTATTTTTACAGATAAAAGACTTATATTAGTAGATAAACAAGGTGTTACTGGAAAGAAAACAGAATATCATTCTATACCATATAGATCTATAACACATTTTAGTATAGAAACTGCAGGACATTTTGATTTAGAAGCAGAACTTAAGATATGGATTTCAGGAACAGCTCTTCCTATTGAAAAGCAGTTTAATAGTAGTTTAAGCGTTTATGAATTACAACAAGTATTAGCAGAATATTGTTTAAGATAAAACTTTCTGTTTATTATAGCTTAGATAGGGAAAAAATATAGAATGAATAAAATTAAAAAAATACAAAAATAAAAAATGTAAAGGAAGTGATATAGATGGGAATTAAAGAAACTTTATTAAGTTTTATGAGAGAAGAGGCATACAGACCAATGGATATCCAAGAATTGGTTGCTGTATTTGATATAAATCCCGATGAATATAAATCCTTTAAAAAAGTACTTAAGACTATGGAAAAAGAAGGGCTTATTGTTAGAACTAAGAAGGATAAATTTGGAGTTCCTGAAAGGCTTGGACTAGTTTCAGGTAAATTACAAGTACATTCAAAAGGATATGGATTTTTAATACCAGATACTGAAGGCGAAAAAGACGTCTTTATACCAAGTTCATCTATGAATGGAGCTATGAATGGAGACAAAGTTCTAGTTCAAATTACTAGAGAAGATATTAATGGTAAAAAACGTGAAGGTGAAGTACAAGAAGTTTTAGATAGAGCTAATAAAAAGATAATAGGTGTATATGAAGATAGTAGAAACTTTGGTTTTGTAGTTCCAGAAGATTCTAGATTAAATCAAGATATTTTCATATCTAAGAAAGATAGAAATGGAGCAAATGAAGGAGATTTAGTAATTTGCGAAATTGTAAAATGGGCAGATAAAAGAAGAAGTCCTGAAGGTGTAGTTAAAGAAGTACTAGGTAAAAAAGGAGATAAGGGATTAGATATCCTTACAATTATAAAAAAATATGGTTTACCAGAGGAGTTTCCTGATAAAGTCTTAAATTATGCAGAAAATATTGAAGAAGAAATTCCAGAAAAAGAATATGAAAGAAGAACAGATTTAAGAAATCTAAGAATGGTAACTATAGATGGTGAAGATGCTAAGGATTTAGATGATGCGGTATCTATTGAAAGACTTGATAATGGGAAGTTTAGACTTGGAGTTCATATTGCAGATGTATCTCACTATGTAAAAGAAAAAAATCCTTTAGATAAAGAAGCTTTAAAGAGAGGAACATCTGTCTACTTAATAGATAGAGTTATACCTATGCTTCCAAAGAAATTATCTAATGGAATATGTTCTTTAAATCCTAAAGTTGATAGATTAGCTTTAAGCTGCTTTATGATTATAGATAGTAAGGGAAAAGTTATTCAACATGAAATTGAAGAGACTGTTATAAAAACAAGTGAGAGAATGACTTATACAGATGTTACTAAAATTCTTGAAAATAATGATCAAGAATTAATAAATAGATATGATTATTTAGTAGATGATTTTAAAGCTATGGAAGAACTTTGCATTATTCTTCGTGAAAAGAGAATGAAAAGAGGCGCTATTGACTTTAACTTTGAAGAATCAAAGATAATATTAAATGATTTAGGAAAGCCAGTAGATATTAAACCTTATGATAGAGCAATTGCGAATAGGATAATAGAAGAATTTATGTTAGTTTGTAATGAAACTATCGCAGAGCATATGTATTGGACCAACTTACCATTTGTGTATAGAATTCACGAAGATCCAGATGAAGAAAAATTGGAAAAGTTCAAGGAATTTATATATAATCTAGGTTATGTAGTTAGATGGGGTCAAGAAACACATCCAAGAGCTTTACAGGATATATTAGATAAAGTTAAGGGTAAAAAAGAAGAAACTGTTGTAAGTACATTGTTATTACGTTCAATGATGCAAGCAAAATATTCACCTGAATGTGTAGGCCACTTTGGATTAGCAGCTAAATATTACTGTCACTTTACATCACCAATAAGAAGATATCCAGATTTACAAATTCATAGGATTATAAAAGAACAATTAAATGGAAAAATCGATGAAAAGAGAGCTGGAAAATTAATTAATATAGTAGAAGTTGCATCAAAGCAATCATCTGAAATGGAAAGATTAGCTCAAGAAGCAGAAAGAGAAGTTGATGATTTAAAGAAGGCAGAATATATGCAAGAAAGAATTGGAGAAGAATTCTCTGCAATTATTTCTTCGGTTACTTCATTTGGATTATTTGCAGAACTTCCAAATACAATAGAAGGATTAATTCATATTACAGCTTTAGATGACGATTACTATGTTTATGATGAAGCTCACCTATGTTTAATTGGAGAAAGAACTAAAAAGGTTTATAGATTAGGTGATGAAGTAAAGGTTAGATGTAGTAGAGTTGATATAGATAATAGGGAAGTATATTTTGATTTAATAGAAGAAGAAACTAAAGAAGAAATAGTTCCAAGTGAAAAAACAATTGAAAAAATCAATGAAGCTAAAGTAGATATAAAGAATAATTTATTAGAAGAGGAAGATGGGGAAGATATAGAATAGCCCTTCAAAAACTTATATAAATTAGCAAGAATCAAAAGTTTTATTTTGGTTCTTGCTTAAGAATTTGTTATACTTAACAAGTAAAAATAAAATGTGTGGTGAGATTATGGTAAGGAAGAAAAATAGTAATTCTCTAGCTGAAAATAGAAAAGCTAGACATGATTATTTTGTGGAAGAAACTATAGAAGCTGGAATAGCTTTAGTTGGAACTGAAGTTAAATCTATAAGAGCAGGTAAATGTAATTTAAAAGATTGCTATGCAGATGTAGATAACAGTGAAATAATAGTAAAGAATATGCATATAAGTCCTTATGAGCAAGGTAATATATTTAATGTTGATCCTTTAAGAGAAAGAAAGCTTTTACTTCATAAAGAGCAAATTGCTAGATTTAATGGATTAGTAGCTCAACAAGGTTATACATTAGTTCCATTATCATTATATTTAAAAAATGGTAAAGTAAAGGTAGCACTTGGGTTATGCAGAGGTAAAAAGAATTACGATAAAAGAGATTCAATGATAGAAAAAGCTCATAAGAGAGACATAGAAAGACAGTTAAAGGAATCTAATAGATATTAATTAAATTAATAAGACTTTAAGCTTAATAGAAATATTAAAATTAAAGTCTTATTTTTATTTTGCTAAATAAAGCCTTACATTAAATAAAGCTTATGAAATTTTATATGGTAAATATTTTATTGTAATAGTAAACTATAACTATAAATGAGTATTTATGGAAAAATATGAGGTATGTAAGTATGATTAATAAAAGTTTATTGATTGAAGAATCCCATAAGAGAAGTGAAGTTTATGGAGTAAATAAAAATATAAATCACTCAAAGATAATACTAGAAAGAGATGAACTTAAAAAAGTTCTAGAAGCAAATAAAGAGCTTATTGAAATATCTAAGCCATATATAGATA
>JAEZAL010000090.1 GCA_023427705.1 Bacillota bacterium
AAGGTTCATTTCCACACTAATACTCCATGGAAAGTCCTTGAATATTGTTCTTCACTTGGAGATATTTACGATGTAGTTATAGAAAACATGGAACGTCAAGAAAACGGACTACAGGGTTAAGTAATAGGTAAGAAGTAATAGGTAAGAGTGCGATAGGAATATCTCTTACCTCTTGTTCCTTAATTAATTTATGAAAGGTTTATATTATGAGAATTTCAACTAAAATATTTTTTTCTATTTTAATTTATATTTCAATGGCACTCCTTGGTACATTTCAGATTATCCCAGAAAGTGTTGCTATGTTCTTAATATTTTTTACTCAAGCAATATTTTTCTTTTATGATTCTTATGTGTTTTATAATAAAGATAAGAAGTTATTTAAAAGTAGTATAGTTTCAGGACTTATTATGATGGTACTTTCAAGTACAGGATTTATATTTAATTAATTAGATTTATAATTCTCAATTAATATAATTTTGCAAGGAGATTTCTAATGGAGCTATGGGATATTTATGATAAAAATAGAAACTTAACTGGTAGGAAAATGCAGCGTGGTAGTGAATTTGGTGATGATGACTTTCATCTTGTAGTTCATGTTTGTATTTTAAATTCAAAAAATGAAATGCTTATTCAGCAGCGTCAACCATGGAAAAATGGGTGGCCAAATATGTGGGATTTAACAGTTGGAGGAAGTGCGTTAGCTAATGAAACAAGTGTAGAAGCAGCTGAAAGAGAATCTTTAGAAGAAATAGGATATAAAATTGATTTATCAAATGAACGTCCATTTTTTACTATAAACTTTGAATATGGATTTGATGATTACTATATTATCGAGAGAGATATAGATATAAAAGATTTAAAACTTCAATATGAAGAAGTTAAATCAGTAAGATGGGCAACTAAAGACGAGATATTGCAATTAGTTGCTGACGATAAGTTTATTGATTACTGGTTTATTGAAAATTTATTTGATATTAGAAAACATAGAGGTTCAATACGAACAATTTAAAATAAAAGAGCTACATGTTATAAATAACTTGTAGCTCTTTATTTACTAATTTTAAATATATTTATAATTTAATTTTCAAAACTCCCATAAGAGTTTCCCCTTAATTTTTTCATTCCTAATTTATCTTATTTGTCCGTCTCCATATATGATATATTTTATAGTAGTAAGTTCTTTAAGTCCCATTGGACCTCTTGCATGAAGCTTTTGTGTACTTATTCCTATTTCTGCTCCGAATCCAAACTCTCCACCATCTGTAAATCTTGTTGATGCATTAACATAAACTGCTGCTGCATTAACTTTATTTAAGAATTTTTGAGAATTCTTATAGCTATCAGTTACGATAGCTTCTGAATGTCCAGAACCATATTTATTAATATGAGCTATAGCTTCATCTACATCCTTAACTATTTTAGCTCCTATTATATAGTCTAAGTATTCTGTGCTCCAATCCTCTTCTGTAGCAGATAATACATCTGGTATTATAGCTTTAAACTTTTCATCCCCTCTTATTTCAACATCTTTTTCCTTTAAAGCTTGAACAATAATAGGTAAAAAGTCTTTTGCTATTTTTTCATTAATAAGCATTTTTTCAGCTGCATTACAAACTGCTGGTCTTGAAGTTTTTGCATTTACTATTATATTCTTAGCCATTTCAAAATCACAAACTTCATCTACATAAATATGACAGTTTCCAACACCTGTTTCAATTACAGGAACAGTAGCATTTTTAACTACAGCTTGTATTAGACCTGCTCCACCTCTTGGAATTAAAACATCTATATATTCATTAAGTCTCATCATCTTAGTTGCAGTTTCTCTGCTAGTATCTTCTACTAATTGAATTGAAGATTCAGGTAATCCAGCTTCTTTTACAGCTTCTGTTAATACCTTTACTATAGCCTTATTTGAATTTATAGCTTCACTTCCACCTCTTAGAATTACAGCATTTCCTGTTTTTAAACAAAGTCCAGCTGCATCACAAGTTACATTTGGTCTAGCCTCATATATTATTCCTATTACCCCCATAGGTACTCTTTTCTTTCCAATTTGAATTCCATTAGGTCTTTTCCACATTTCTATAATTTCACCAATAGGGTCATCTAAAGCAATAAGATCTGTTAATCCCTTTGCCATACCTTTAACTCTATCTTCATTTAAAGATAATCTATCTAGCATAGCTTTTGAAGTTCCCTTTTCAATTGCTATACTTAAGTCCTTTTCATTTTCTTTAATAATTTCTTCTGTATTATTTATTAAGGCCTTTGCCATAAGTTCCAATGCATTATTTTTTTCTGTCGTTGATGCTATTCCTAAATCATAAGAAGCTTCTTTAGCATTCTTTCCCAATTCATTTAAATCTAAAATCATAAACATCCCCCTTATTTATTAGAAACAAATAATGTTCCTATTTCTTCTCCATTTAGTATGTTTAATATTATCCTTGGATTTTCTCCATTTGCTAATACCATATCTACTCCAGCTTCTGTTGCTGTTCTTGCTGCAGTTAACTTAGTTATCATTCCACCAGTTCCTAAGTTACTTCCCGCCCCTCCACAGCACTCTTCAAGTTCAGCTGTTATTTCTGTTATTTCTCTTATAAGCTCTGAATTTACATTTTTTCTAGGATCTGAATCATAAAAGCCATCTATATCAGATAATATAATTAATAAATCAGCATTAACTAATTTAGCAACTATAGCTGATAAGTTATCATTATCACCAAATCTCACTATATTTTCTATTTCATCTATAGATACCGTATCATTTTCATTTACAACAGGGATAATTCTATTTTCAATTAATGTCTCAAAAGTATTACAAACATTATTTCTAACATGATCATCTTCTACTACATCTCTAGTTAAAAGTACTTGCCCAACAGTATGGCTATATTCTCCAAAAAACTTACTGTATATATGCATAAGTTCACATTGTCCAACTGCTGCAACTGCTTGCTTTTCTCTTATACTTTTAGGTTTTTCTTTAAGTTTTAATTTAGATACTCCAACTCCTATAGCCCCTGAAGTAACTAATATAACTTCCTTACCTGAATTCATGACATCTGATAGTACTCTTGTTAACTTCTCTATTCTAGTTAAATTTATATTTCCATTTTCATATGTTAATGTGGAAGTTCCTACTTTAACTACTATCCTATTAGCTTCTTTTATGTTTTTCCTATTATCCATTCTACTAATCCCCCAAATCTGTTTCTTGTATTTATTATAAATATTAATAAATATTTTTTCCACATAAAATATACTTAAAATTCCCTCTATTCTTTAAATTCTTTTATCTTTTCATCTAACTCTCTATT
>JAEZAL010000156.1 GCA_023427705.1 Bacillota bacterium
GGTAATACTTCTGGTATATTATCAGTATTATATGCTTCAATAATGGCTTTACCAATGCCATTCCATGCAGTACATTTACTATTTATAAACTTATTAACAGATAGTTTACCTGCTATTGCAATAGGTATGGAAAAATCTAAAAAAGATTTATTAAAAGATAAACCAAGAGCAAGAAACTCTTCAATTTTATCTAAAGATTTTATGTATGAAATAGTTCTTGAAGGTATAGTTATTTCAATATTTACTTTAATAGCTTTCTATATAGGATTAAAGACAGATAATAACGTTGCTTCTACTATGGCATTTGCTACACTTTGTTTAGCTAGACTATTCCACGGATTTAACTGTAGAGGAGACAAGTCAATATTCTCTATAGGATTATTTACTAATAGCTTTAGCTGGATGGCATTTGGCGCTGGTTTATTATTCTTAAACTTAGTTTTATTCGTACCATTTTTAAGAAGATTGTTTGAAGTTGCACCTTTAACAGGTTCACAAATAGGATATATTTACTTATTAGCATTTATACCTACTTTAATCATACAAATAGTTAAAGTTATAAAAGATGCTATTAGCAGTAAAAAATCTTCTGAAATTAATTCTGATAATGAAAGTAACGATGTTAGCAAAGTAGCTTAATAAAATGCGCTGCATTTTATTAATGAAGGAAAGAAAAAATTAAAGAATTAAAGAATTCTGAATAAAAATCTTTTAAGATTTTTATAAAAAAATATCTATAAATAAGGAGGTTTTGTTATACAAAACCTCCTTATTTCTTCATTTTTTCATTTCTTCATTATCTCTTCATTTCTATTTCAAATTCTGGCATTCCTGTAACGTATGGAGCTATTTCATAATAAGGAAAATGGATTACTATCTTATTGTCTCTTATATAAAAATCTTGATTTTCTTTTATTCCATTAAACCCTTCTTTTCCTGTAAAGTAATATTCTGGATGAATACTTATTTGTTTCCTTATCTCATTATTAATATAAGTCTTATAATCATATCCTTCTTTGAATAAATCCTTTAACATTAATTTATTTCCACTTTGAATATCTATATTATAAGTATTTCTAGTAGTTATCCCATGAGCACCACCACTAAATTGATAATAATCTATATAGAAGCTTAATATATCCTGGTTATTAGTTAACACATATCTTGCCATTAATTCATATGGAATAGTTGGCTTTATATCTTCACTTGTATCCTTTGTATCTTTTATCCACAGGTTAGTCCAATTTAAAATCTCATTGTTGATATCTTTTTCTTTATTTTCATCACATAATCCCACTATTTGAGGTATTACTACGTCAATGTTTATAAAGTTTGTTTTCTCTCTTATAACTTTATCCACAAGAGTTGCTTTTTTTACATAATTACCCACAACATTTATCAACATAGCCTGTGGAAAAATATTAATAATATTTGTAAAAACTGCTATAATTATTAAAGCTCTATATATTCTCTTCATTAACTATTTCTCCTATTTACACGCTAATATTTTGAAAATTTAAAATATTTATCTTATTCACTTTATTATATTATCTACAATATTGTTGATAATTATTATATATATTTCAACATATTTTTCACAACTTATCCACATGCAAATGTGGATAGTGTGTGTAACATACATTTTTTTACTGTAATTTCTATTAAAATAACTCTGTTTATCACCTTTTATACTATATAACCTAAAATATTCTGTGGATAACTTTTACAGATTTGCTAAAGACATCAAAAGACCATAGTATTAAATATTACACTATGATCTTAAAATCTTACTTTTATTTATCTGCTTCTTTAGTTTTTACAGAAGTGCTTATTAATGCGTTTAATTTTTTAAGTTCATCTGAAGTTAAGTCTCTCCAATTACCTATTTTTAAATCCCCTAATTTTATGTTCATTATTCTTATTCTGTTTAATTTAGTTACAGTATATCCTAAAGCTTCACACATTCTTCTTATTTGTCTATTCATCCCTTGAGTAAGAATAATCCTAAAAGTCCTATCACTTAGCTTTTCTACTATACACTTTTTTGTTACAGTACCCAATATCCTAACACCACTGGACATATCCTTTACAAATTTATTATCTATAGGTTTATTTACAGTTACTATATATTCTTTTTCATGATTATTTCCAGCTCTTAATATTTTATTAACCACATCTCCATCATTAGTCAATAAAATCAACCCTTGTGAATCCTTATCTAATCTACCTATTGGAAAAATTCTTTTTTCATGTCCTACATAATCAACTATATTTCCTTTTACTTTCTTCTCTGTAGTACATGTTATTCCTACAGGTTTGTTTAATGCTATATAAACTAATTCTTCTTCTTTTTTTAAAGGCTTTCCATCTACTTTTACATTTGCATTGGCACTTACCTTCGTACCCATTACAGCTTTTATACCATCAATAGTAACTCTGCCCTCTTCTATAAGTTTGTCAGCTTCTCTTCTTGAACAAAATCCAGTTTCACTTATAAACTTATTTAGCCTAATCTCTGGTCCTCTTTCCTTATGTACTATAATGTATTTATTATTCTTTTGCTTCATATTATCACCTTTATGGACTTACCTTATGTTCATCTCCTGAATTATTCAGTTTAACTTCAAGTCCTGCTTCTTCAATAAATTTTTCAGTTTTTTCTAAAGCATTATATTTCAATGCTTTACCCGTAATCGTAATAACAACTCCTGTTCTAGGAATCATTTCATTTTCACTAGCATATCTTAGTATTTCTTTTATTGAATTATCAAGATTAGTATTATTTACTTGTAATTCCTCTAACATATTATTGCCTTTTTCAGTTTTAGTATATGCATTTAGTATCTTATCAAATTTATTAACTTCTAAGGCTATTAATGATGTTGTTTCTATAGCAATAGTTTTATCTATTGTCCTGTATTGAAATATACCTATAATAGACACTAATACCACTATACTTGCAATTATAGAAATTTGAAGCTTGTATTTCTTTATACTAAAACTCTCTTTACTAATTAAATCTTCTCCAACACAATTATCTTTTTTAGCTTTAACCTTTATAAATTCCCCTTTTGAAGTTATTATAATAGCATAATATATTCCCTTAAAAAGTATAATGCCCCTATGTTCATCCTCTTCATTAATATGTTCATTCTCTTTATTAATTTGTATAATTTCTTCTGAAGCTGCCACCTCTTCAGCCTCTTCTATCTGTAAGTATTCTTGTAAATACTTATAATTAGGATTAGATAAAATTACGAAGAAAGTTACAATATACTCCTTCCAAGTTAAGTAAAATTCCCTATCAATAGGTGTTCTTTTAAGAAGCCTATTGATTGGAAACTTTTTAGTTGTGCTTAAAAAATCAAACAATTCTATATCTTCAATTATAAAATACGCAATATTTAATATTTTATTTCTAATTATATATGACGGCTTATCGTGAATTAAATCCTTAATTAATATCTTATAATTTAGTAGATCTTCCTTTAATCTTTCAATCTCTTCTTCACGTTTTTCAACTACTTCGTCTAATGCTAATAATGCTGGTGCCTTAGTTGAAAATTTATATTTATCATAGTTAAAGATACTTATCGTCATTATCATCCCCCACTTTATATATCTTTAGATTCCACTAACTTTCCTTTTACAATAACTCTTTCTTTAGCACCTACAGTGCAAGTAACTAATGTTATTGTTGCCTCATCTGTATTTTCTAAAACATCTACCCTATCAGGTGATACTATAAAGTTATCAGTAACTTCATATACATATTGCTTTTTATTTGCTTTAATCAACACTTGATCCCCTACTTCAACTTTATATAAGTTAACAAATGCTTCTGAATAATCTGATACTCTATGCCCCGCAACAGAAAAGTTTCCTCTTTCTCCTGGTTTAACAGAACTCTCGAAATGTCCTAAGTAATATTGAAGAATATCGTCAGTGATTCCTTCTACTACTCCTTGTGATAAATTTATACTTGGTATTTCCATTAATGCAATTGGCTTATATCCATTTATCAATTTCTCTTCTTCTTCCTCAGTTAATTCTTTAGGTTCTTCATTAATAACTTGCTCTAATATATTTTGAAGTTCCTGTTGTTTTTTCGATGTATCAATTTTTTTATAAACAATAGATACAATTATAGCTAGTCCAACTATAATTAAAATCAAGCCTATTGTTCTTCTAATCTTTTCTTTCAAACATCTCAACTCCTAATAAACTTTTCTATTCATTTATCATATATTATAACATAAACATTTATAATCATTAATCTTTTAGGAGTAACTTATGAATAGAAAAATTATTTATGTTGATTTTAGTTTTAAAAGAAAAAAAATAACTTCTAAGCCATTACTTTTTATTTATAAAATAAAAATAAACATTAAGAGAATTTTGAATAACCTATTTGCTATTAATAGAAAGACTAACAATACTTCAAATAATATTAAAAATTATCCATTTAAGAAAGTACTGTAAACATCATATATTTTAATAAGTTTTGTATAACTCCTTGCTATTTTATTTTCTTATAGATAAAATGTTCTTAAATAATAATCTTGGAGGTATAACATATGAGAATAGGATTAGGATATGATGTACATCGACTTGTTGAGGAAAGAGATTTAATAATTGGTGGAGTTAAAATACCATATGAAAAAGGATTACTAGGCCATTCAGATGCAGATGTTCTACTTCATGCAATTATAGATTCCTTACTTGGTGCTTCTGCCCTTGGTGACATTGGAACTCTTTTCCCTGATACTGATATAAAGTACAAAGGTATATCTAGTATCAATCTTCTTAAAGAGGTAGGAAAATTATTAAATGAAAATGGTTATTCAATTAATAATATAGACTCTACTATAATTGCTCAAAAGCCTAAAATGGCTCCTTATATAAAAGAAATGCGTGAGAACATAGCAAAAGCTTTAAATATCGATGTAATGAAGATTAACGTAAAAGCAACTACAGAAGAAGGCTTAGGTTTTACCGGAAGTGGAGAAGGAATATCTTCACAAAGCATATGCCTACTTGAAATGAAAAATGCAGAATGTAAAATGTAGAATTAATGTGAAAACTCCTTTGGGAGTTTTTTCATTGGAAGAATGAAGCTTCTCTTTTGCATTCGCAAAATTGAAATGAAAGAATGAAAAAATGAGCTGTTACACTAATAATATAGGATAACAGCTTATTATTTTATCTCCCTGTTTTAAAATAATGTTGATAGATAAGTAAATGCTTTACTATACAGTGTATTATAATTACTTTTTCAATTCACTTATTATTAGTTTATAAATACTTGTTACTGTTAATAGAATTCCACCTGCTACTAAAAGCATATCTCCATAATCCCTTATGCCAGAAATAAAGAAGAAGAATGCTCCTATAAAACTTATTAAAGAAATGATATATCCAATTATAGTAATTTTATTATTTTTATTCATATAAATCCCCTTTTATAGCATTATTGTTCATTAATAAATTATTATTGCATTATTTATAATTTATGCTAATTAACCTATAGATAATTAGCATCTAATTAAAGTAGGTGTTATTTTTCAAAAGAAATAAAGCCACATTCTGTTGGATGATCTAAAATCAAAGTATTCTTCCCTTTTATATACTTAAATAGTTTAAATGCAATAGTTGTATCTCCACCAGCACCTAGAATGCTAAATGTTGAGAAAAATAGCATTGATGGACTTCCTAATATTATTGCAATTATTCCTGGTACTATCCCAAGAATTAAGAATGGCATTAGTAAAGCAAGTAAATATTCTTTTACGCTTATAGCTTCTTTACAATGACAATAAGGAGTAAGTTTGCTCCAGAAAACCCCAAACTTTATACTCTTCCATCTTTCTTTGCAGAAAAATTGCCAAGTAAAACCATGTAAAAACTCATGAACAGGAATTGATAATATTAATGCTACCCAAGCCCAAAGAAAAGAATATAATGATTTTATTTCAATATAAAACCCATTCCAAATTATCAAATAAATAAAAACAATTAATAAAGTAAAAGGAACTGTTGTTAAAAAGACAAAAATATTAGCTTTTAAAACTGATATATATGAAATTTCCTCCTTATATCCTTCACTAATAAGTTTTTCTCTAAGGTTTTTGTAGTTTTCTAAAATTGGATTTTTCTTATTTTCTTTTTTCCCCATAGTAGCCCCCTTATATTTATTTAGTTATTGCATATTATTATAACATGTTTTCTATTTATTGTTTTATTTGTTATTTATTTTACTTAACTGCAACAAAAAAGAGCTGTAACAACAACTCAAATAAAAAAGTAAATTTAGAATTAGTTTAGAAACTCCTAGGAGTTTCTTCATTAATTTTTCATTTTATATTTTTCATTTTACATTGTGCGCCAGCACTTCTTTGGTTATATATTTTAATTTTACAACAGCCTTTATTTTTTTCTCCAATGAATATATATTGCTATTATAGCACAAATTCCCATAAGATATGGATAAAATAAAAATTTCATTATTGCAAAAGGAGAAATTGCCGCTAATCCTGCTGCTGATATTAATTGTGCTCCGTAAGGAATAATACCTTGGAATGCACAAGAAAACATGTCCATAATACCTGCAACTCTCTTTGGCTCTAAATCATATTTGTTTGAAATATCTTTAGCAATTGGACCTACAGTTACTATAGCAACTGTGTTATTAGCTGTACATACATCAACTAAACTTACTAAAGCAGCAATACCGTATTCAGCTCCCATTTTGCTCTTAAAGTTTTTAAGTCCCTTACTTAATATAAAATCTATTCCACCGTTATGCTTAATAATCTCTATTGTTCCTGCAATAAGTAATGATATTATTATAAGTTCACTCATTCCACTTATTCCTGTTGATATGGAATTAAAAAACCCTAATATATTAAAACTTCCAAAAATAAAACCTATTAAACCAGATGATAATATACCAAGTAATAATACTATTATGACATTTACCCCTAATAGAGCTGTAATTATTACAAGTATATATGGGATTATTTTAATTAAGTTATAATTTAATACATCTAAACTAACTGTAGTTGAATTTCTTGTCAAAATCATAAATAGAACCGCTGTAATTATAGCAGCTGGTAAAACTATAATAAAATTCATTCTAAATTTATCTTTCATTTCACAGCCTTGAGTTCTAGTAGCAGCTATTGTAGTATCTGATATTATGGAAAGATTATCGCCAAACATAGCTCCACTAACAACTGCTCCTACTGCTAAAGCAGTTTCTATTCCTGTTTTTGATGCAACTCCTACAGCTATTGGAACTAATGCTACTATAGTTCCCATTGAAGTTCCTATTGATAGAGCTATAAAACACCCTATAATAAACATTCCAGGTATTAATAAACTACTTGGAAGTAATGAAAGACCTAAATTTACTGTAGAATCTACAGCTCCCATATCTTTAGCTACTTGTGCAAATGCACCTGCTAATATAAATATGATTACCATTAATAAAATATTAGCATTTCCTGCACCTTGACAAAATATTTCTATTTTCTTGTCAAACTTTTCTTTTCTATTCATAATTAAAGCAGTTAGTGCAGCTGCTAAAAATGGTACTATTACTGAAACTGCATAAAAATCTTTTGCTAATATAGAGGTTCCTAAATAAACTACTAAAAATACCAATAAAGGAATTAATGCAAATCCACTACCCTTGTTCTTCAATCTTTTTCCTCCTTCGCTTAAAAACATACAAAAAAATAAGAGAGATTAAAAAATTAATCCCTCTATCTTGGTGCGTTATCAGGGGATCGAACCCGGGACACCCTGATTAAGAGTCAGGTGCTCTACCAACTGAGCTAATAACGCATATATGGAGCGGGTGATGAGAATCGAACTCACGTAACTTGCTTGGAAGGCAAGGGCTCTACCATTGAGCTACACCCGCATATCTTATTGACAATAACATTATATATTCCAACAACATTACTGTCAATAATAACTTTTTAATTTTATATAATTTCAGTTAAAGATTTAAGTAAAATATCTCTAAATTTCTCTCCATATCTTTTATTTACATCTGCATTTTCACAGATATTTTCCCATTCTACTGTATTTACTCCTGTTCTTTCTATAAAATCCGCTTCTGTAGTAGTTATATAGTTTGAATTTACAACAAAATCTCCTAACTCCCTTGGTTTCTCAAATATCTTTAAGTATAAAAATTCCTTATTATCTCCATACCATGTTCTATTAAAATCTCTACAAAACCTTTTTAATGATTTTATTAATTTATCTTTAGGTAAACTCCAATAACTTCTTATCATATTTAAATGTCTTCTCATATTATCAGCTTCTTCTTTTGATATCTTCTTATTCTTCTCACCATCAGTGATAATTCGTTCTACTGGAACACTTGGTATGTTTATGATTAATCTCTCTTTTCCGTAAATCCACTTATAAAATGATTCTTGTAAAAATGAATATTGAATATATCCTAATAAAGTTTTTTCATTAGGAAAGTATGACCATGTATTACTAAGCCCATTATTTTTTGAAAATATTAAACTATGGATATATATACTTTTTTTATCAGGAAGTCTATCCATAAACATATGACCTCTAATAGTTTTATTTTCACTAATTAATCCTTCCCAATAATCAAATGAATCATAATTATGTTTCACAGTATCACCTTTCTTTCAGTGTGAAATAAAATATATTATAACTATATCTCATAGTATATTTTACCTCATTTTGAAATTTTTTAAAAGTATATGCTAAACAATAACCTATCCTTTAACTAATATTCATAATATTCATATTATGTTAATTTTTGAAATTCATTGATAATATAGATTATTTTTTAAAAAAATTATATAATATAATTAAAGATATATAAAGGAGGCATGACTTTGTACCACTGTGAAATTTGTGGAGCTAAAGCTGACATTCATCATATAGTTCATAAACACGAAGGTGGTTACGATATTGATTTAAACTATAAATATCTTTGTAACTACCACCATAGAGGGAAAAATGGACCTCATAACTGTATAGAAACAGATATTAAGTACAAGCTTCAAATGCAAAAAAAGCTATTTAAACTTTTACCTAAGAATTACTATACAGAAAAGGAACTTCTTGATCTTTTAGGAATAACAAACTCATCATTAAAAAAGTTGTTAAAAAAATTGAAACTTTATAAAGAAGGTTATTCTAAAAATGAAATAATTGAAAACCTCATGGGTGGTAAACTTTACTCATATAATATAATTGAAGAAATAGAATTAGAACGTCTTTACCACAATATTAATATTGGCTAAAGGTAATTTTATATTAATTAGTAATATATCTCATATATTTTACTAAAATGAAATTTCTTTATGTTGACATTACTATTTTAAATAATTATAATAAGTAATAAATATTTAATGCGTTGAAGAGAAGAGTAAACTATTTTTCATTTTCAGAGAGAGATAAGCTTGGTGAAATTATCTTACTTGAATCTAGTTGAAAACCACCTCTGAGTGACTCTAATAAAGTCCGTTTAATATCACGTTACGATATCTTAAGAGGCCTATATTTTAGGCAATTAAGGGTGGAACCGCGGGAAATATCGAATTTATTACTCTCGTCCCTTCTATTATTGAAGGGATGAGGGTTTTTTTATTTTTAAAACTTATGAAGGGAGAATATAAAAATGATTAAAATTATTTTAAAAGATGGATCAGTAAAAGAATTTGAAGCTGGTGTTTCAGTACTTGATATAGCTAAATCAATAAGTGAAGGTTTAGCTAGAAACGCATACTGTGGAATAGTTAATGGAGAGGTTGTAGATTTACGTTATACTGTAAATGAAGATTCAGAACTTGCAATCTGTACATTTGATTCTCAAGAAGGAAAAGATGCTGTAAGACACAGTATATCTCACGTATTAGCATATGCTGTTAAGAGATTATTCCCAGAAGCTAAGTTAGCTATTGGACCTGCAATCAATGATGGTTTCTACTATGATTTTGATGTAGAGAACTCTTTCTCTGCTGATGATTTAGTTAAAATTGAAGATGAAATGAGAAAAATAATAAAAGAAAATCCTTCAATAGAAAGATTTGAATTACCAAGAGCAGAAGCTTTAAAGTTAATGGAAGATGCTAATGAACCATATAAGGTTGAATTAATAAATGACTTAGGGGAAGATGAAGTTATTTCATTCTACAAAATGGGAGACTTTGTTGATTTATGTGCTGGCCCTCACGTAATGTCATTAAAATCAATTAAGGCCATTAAACTTCTTAGAAGCGCAGGAGCTTATTGGAAGGGCGATGAAAAGAATAAAATGCTTTCAAGAATATATGGAACAGCATTTTTAAAGAAAGCTGATTTAGATGCTCATTTAGAAGCTTTAGAAGAAGCTAAAAAGAGAGACCATAATAAATTAGGAAGAGAACTTAAAATCTTTACTACTGATGAAAGAATAGGTCAAGGATTACCTTTATTAATGCCAAAAGGAGCTAAAATAATTCAACTTCTTCAAAGA
>JAEZAL010000247.1 GCA_023427705.1 Bacillota bacterium
AATCTAGAGCCCTTTATTATATATAGCTATTTATTTTCATTAATAACCTTTTCTGATTCATTGTAAGAACATGTTAACTGTTGAATAGGCGAATCATATGGTCTAAACCATTCTTTATTAACACTAAGTTCAGTAAGTGCTGTATGTCCTTCAACCATTTGTATTAACGAAGCTGAATATATAGCTCGTAATTCAGGTGTAGTACTTGTTAACGCTGAATTTAAGTATAAGTCTGCAGCTTCTTTTGCAGCTGAAAGCATACTTGAAACTATTAACTTATCATCCATTTCCATATTGCTTTTTATTAAATTTCCTATCATATTTCGCATAATGCCTATTCCTCCTTAGCAACTGGTATTTTATTTTCCACTATAAATTGTTGCATTGCTTTAATTCTTCCTTCAGCTGCTAATATGCTGGCTTCTGATTGTCTCTTTAAATCTTCATCTGTTATTAGAGTATTTATAGCTCTTTGCATAATTAAGCCATCTGACTCCATTTTTAAAACTGCTGTTAAAGTTAGAGTTTCTATTTGTGAAAGTTCTCTCATTTTATCACCTCATATTTTTTAATTCCTATTATAGTATGTGTGTTGAGATATATAATACTCATGTTAATTTTTTCCTATAATATTTTTAAAATTTTTATAAGAAATCATAAATATTTTTTATATTAAATAAAATTTTATAAAAAAAAGAAAAACACTAGATATTAACCTAGTGTTTTTCATGTACGAGATAAGCCGTAAGCGGAGTTCTGTATTAAGCAATCATCTATCTAGGTTTATTGTTACCAATAAACTCAAGCGGTACACCCGGAAACGGGGCGGGCAACCCCTAAATGTTTCCCTATTCGACCTTGCTCCAGGTGGGGTTTACATAGCCATCATGTCACCATGATGCTGGTGAGCTCTTACCTCGCCTTTCCACCCTTACCTTAAGTGACACTCCAAATCTATGATTTGGCTAGTGGAACTTATACATTCTAATTTATTAGAATGTATTCCTTCTTACTTAAGGCGGTATATCTCTGTTGCACTTTCCTTCAAGTCGCCTTGACTGGACGTTATCCAGCACCCTGCCCTATGGAGCTCCGACTTTCCTCTCCTAGATCTAAGTCTAGCAGCGATTGCATGTCTTACTCGCAAAACTTATATTATCATAACTTTATAAATAATACAAATGAATTTTTTAACATTTTAAACAAATTGAAGTATTAACACTAACATAAGTAGAATAATCCAAGTATAAAATCCTATTCCTGAGAGTAAAAGAGTCAATATTAAAAGTATAAATATTACTAACCTTGCACCTGGGTTAATACAATTTTTAAAAAATATTGGTCCTCCTGAACTAATATTTTTCCCTATTCCATCAAATATATCCTTAATCCCATCTTGGAATACTTTTGTCCATGATCCTTTCTTCTTTTTATAATAAGATTTACTCATAACACATCTCCTAAATTGTTATCCTGTTATTATTCTATGTGTTATAGTTATAAATAGTTATAATAAAAAACAAATTTAAAATAGCTGTAGAATAAATTTTAGTCCACAGCTATTTTAAAATATATAAAAAGAAATTTCTTTTACAATCTTAGAAAAAGTTTGTCTTTATTTGTAATTTAGTTTAAATAAATTAATTATGCAAAAGTATATGGATCTTCACTATGTTTAGAAATAATAATTTCTACTTCTTTAAGCTTATCTTTCAGTTTATTTATTACTTCTAAGAAAACTATCCATTCAGATAAGAAATGTCCTGTATCTATTATAGAAACTCCCATTTCCTTGTAATCACTTGCAAAGTGGTAAGTAGTATCTCCTGTTATTATACAATCAGCACCTTTTTTATAAGCTATATTGAAAAAGTCACTTCCACTACCATTAATTACAGCAATATTTTTCACTTTTTCTGAAGCCTTAACTACCTTTAATCCACTTATGTTTAATTTTTCTTTAACTTCTCTTATTAAATCTTCTAAGGATATTTCTTTATCTAATCTAATAAATCTACCTAGCCCTTCATTTGCATTTCTGGCATTCTTATTTACTTCAATAAGTTCTTTAGATTCATATCCTAAGATATTTACTATAGTTTCATTTAAACCACCACTAGCTGAATCTAAATTCGTATGACTAGAGTATAGACTTATATCATTTTTAATAAGCTCTATAATTTTTTTACCAACTAAAGTATCAGTAGTTATAGTGCTTGGCTTTCTAAATAATAAGGGATGATGAGTAATTATTAAATCTACATTCTTTTCCTTTGCTTCTTCAATTACTTCTAAAGTACAATCTAAAGCTAAAAGAATTTTTTTAACTTCTTTTTCTTTATCACCAACCATTAACCCTACATTATCAAAGTCTTCTTTTAAATTAACTGGAGCAAAATCCTCCATTATTTCAATAATATCTTTTACCCTCTTCATAATAAATCTTCCTTATAAATAATTAATCATATTTGAAATTATATTTATTTTTTCTTCTACTGCTGCCCTTCTATCTCTTGCACTTACAGTACTTTCTGTTATAAAACTAAGTATTTTTTTATAATTATCTACTTTTGAATTTAAATAATCCTTCATTAATGGATGCTTTTGCATTAATAATTTAGGGCTTATTTCATAATATATTGAATCTAACCCCATTGATTCTCCTTCTTTTTTTCTAACTTTAAATAATTCATAATATATCCCATCTTCTTCACAAAGATTCTCAGATATTATTTCATAATCATTATTATAAAGATATTCTCTTAATACTTCTGGATTTTGTGCAGGAACTAGTATTAAGTAATTTAAAGAAGTTACTTTATCAATGCTTTCTTCAAGTATGTCTCTAATTAAGTTTCCACCCATACCAGCAATAATAACTGCTTCCACTTCATCTTTTTCTAGAGGATTTAATCCATCTCCAAGTCTGAATTCTAATTCATCTCCTGCTCCCTCTAAAATAGCGTTAAGTCTTGCCTTATCTAAAGGATCTTTATTTATATCTATGGCTATAGCCTTGTCACATATACCATTTTGTGTAGCATATAAAGGGATATAACCATGGTCAGTTCCTATATCTGCTAAAACTGATGTTTTATCAATATTATTAATTATAAAATTTAATCTTTTGCTTAGTTCCATATATTTCTTTCTCCTTGCTAAATTAAAATTAGCACCAGTAGGTGCTAATCTAAATAATCCTTTAATTTTTTACTTCTTGAAGGGTGTCTTAATTTTCTAAGTGCCTTAGCTTCAATTTGTCTTATTCTCTCTCTAGTTACGTTGAATTCTTTACCAACTTCTTCTAGAGTTCTTGCTCTACCATCGTCTAAACCAAATCTTAATCTTAGTACTTTTTCTTCCCTTGGAGTTAAAGTATCTAAGACATTTATTAGTTGTTCCTTAAGCATTGTAAATGCAGCTGCTTCTGCAGGTGCTAAAGCATCATCATCTGGTATAAAATCTCCTAAATGTGAATCTTCTTCTTCACCTATAGGTGTTTCTAAAGATACTGGCTCTTGAGCAATTTTTTGAATTTCTCTAACCTTATCTACTGGTAAATCCATTACTTTTGAGATTTCTTCTGGGAATGGATCTCTACCTAATTCTTGTAATAATTGTCTTTGAACTCTTATTAATTTATTTATAGTTTCTACCATATGGACTGGTATTCTAATAGTTCTCGCTTGGTCAGCAATTGCTCTTGTAA
>JAEZAL010000325.1 GCA_023427705.1 Bacillota bacterium
AATACTTTTCACTTTACATCTCTATAAAAAGTATTTACTAAAACCTTTAAATATATGAATAAATATTTAAATAAATAAAAATAATCCTAGTATGAGGAATTATTACATTTGTTAGAATAAAGAAAACAAAATTCTGTATGTATATTAAATAGTTTTGGAACAAATAATACAGAAAGGTGATGTAGATGAATAATTTAGAATATATAAAGGAAAAATTAAAAAACTCCTTGATGTAAAATACAGACCAGTAAGTACTGTTTTAGGCAAGGCTACAATAGTGTTTATTGATGATTTATGTAATGCTCAATTGATAAGTGATTATGTAGTATCTCCACTTAGAGGCTTTGGAGATTTACCACCTAAAGATGGTGAATATACAACATTACAACAAGTTATTGAAAGTACATTAGATATAAGCGCATTAGGCATAGCAAAAGATGTAGATGATGCTATAATGCATATATTATCAGGAGATCCAGCAATTGTTTTTGAAAGATACACTGATGTAATGTATGTTGAAACAAAGGGGTTTCCTGTAAGAAGTGTTGGTACCCCTCAAACTGAATCAGTTTTAAAAGGGCCAAAAGAAGGGTTTAATGAATTAATAGTTAATAATGTAGCATTAATAAGAAGGCGTATAAAAATTTCAGAATTAAAGTTTGAAGCTGTAGTAGTTGGCGAAAAGTCTCAAACAGCTGTGGCTATTTGTTACATAGAGGGTATTGCACCTGATGGATTAGTAAATAAAATAAAAAATCAAGTTAAGAATTTGGATTTAAGATTTATCTTAGATACAAATTACATAGAAGATACACTTAAGAGCCAAAAAAGTTTTTTTGATACAGTAGGATATACTGAAAAGCCAGATGAAGTTTGTGCAAAGCTTTTAGAAGGAAGAGTAGGAGTAATAGTAGATGGAACCCCATTTGTAATTACAGTACCATATTTCTTCTTAGAAAACTTTCAAATGCCAGATGATTATTATTTAAATAAATATTATAGTAATTTCAATAGAATGTTAAGATGGGCAGCTTTTTTTATAGCAACATTAGTACCTGCATTATATGTAGCTGTAATAACATATCATTATTCAATGATACCATCTTTATTTATGTTTAGATTAGCTGTTTCTAGAGCTGGTGTTCCATTTCCAACCTTTGTTGAAGTGCTATTAATGATGCTAGCCTTTCAATTTATAAAAGAAGCAGGACTCAGATTGCCACAACCAATAGGTGGAGCAATGAGTATAGTTTCAGCACTAATATTAGGTGATGCAGCTGTAAGTGCAGGCATAGCTTCTAGAATAACTATTATAACAGTAGCTTTAAGCACATTATCGTACTTTCTAATACCAAAGCTTTATGGAGCCTTATCTTTTTGGGCAATAATTTTAGTTTGCTTTGCAGCATCCTTTGGAATTCCAGGTTTTTTATCTGGTTTTATATTGTTAATAATACAATTATCAGAACTAGACTCTGTAGGATACCAATTCTTATTTCCAATTGGAAGTATAGGTGAATTTAGATTTAAAGATGTAGTATTAAGAGGCTCATTAAGAAAAATATCAAAAGATTTTATTAAAAGGGGAGATAATAATGAAGATTAAGATATTTTTAAAATTTCTTTCTGTAGCATTTCTTCCTTTATTATTAGTAGGATGCTTTAATTATAGGGATATAAATAAGGTGAGCTTTGCAACTAGTATTATTTTTGATACTGATGACTTTGGAAGATCAGTGGTTTATGTGGATTGTGTAAAACCATATAGAAGTACAAATGAAAGTTCAGACAAAGGAAAGAGAATAATATATAAGGGAATGGGAAAAACAACATTAGAAGCATTAAGAGATGTTAATTTAGCATCTAGTTATGAATTAAATTACTCTCAAAATAGAGCGTATATATTTACAGAAAGAGCAGCTAAAGAAGGAATAAATAAGTATACAGATTTAATAAACAATAACCAAGAGTTTCAAATAAAACCTGATTTATTTGTTTATTATGGAGAAGTAGATGATTTATTAAAGATAACATCAAATGATGAAGAGTATTTAGGACTTTATCTTGAAGAATTAGTTCGTAAAAATACTAGAAATCCAAGAGCTATGGTAGCTAATATTAATGATTATCTTAGCAATTCAATTGAATCTAATAGTACCTTTGTTGTAGGTAGTATCGAAATTAAAGAAGATGCTATAGATAAAAAAATAGAAATTGGTGGAGGCTCTGTAATAGAGAAGGGTAAATTAGTAGACAGAATAGATCCAAGGGAAGCTATGAGCTATAATTTATTAATGAATAAAGTAAATAAAGGAACTTTAGAAATTTCTAATCCACAAGATGAAAAAGGGTTTATAACTTTAGAAATTTTGGGCAATAATACTAATAGTAATTTAATTTATGATAATGAAAGATTAAAATTAGTAAAAGATTTAAAGATAAATGTATCAATTGCAGAAATTCAGGGAAAAGCAATAGTAGATAAAGATTTGCTGTATTATATTAAATTATATAAAGAAAAAGAAGTAGAGGGTTACTTAAAAACTGCATTTAATAAATACAAAGATCAAGGAATAGATGTATTTAATATAGAAAGACTATTAGAAATTAACTATCCAAAAGTTTCAATAGAAAACCCTATCGATATTACTGATATAGAAGTAAATGTTGAATTAATTATAGAAGGAACAGGATTAGTAAAGGATAGTTTATAAGTAACATAATTATTACTATGATTAACAAATAAAGTAAAAAGCTATTGATATTAAAAGGAAAATAAAGTAAGATTAAGGTATATAGGTTCTCTGATTTCGATTCATACTATATATAAAAATGGGGAGGGAGTATGGACGATTACAAAGTTAAGTATCAGCAAATTAAGTCGGATTACGAAAGCTATCAGAAAATAGCAGAAGATAAAATTCAAGAGCTTAGCTCTGCAAATGTGCAATATGAGAAAAGTTTAGATATGCTTTCTAATGTTATATTAATAAGCAACTATATAAATTCAAACTTAAGTAATAAGTCTATAATTCCAATGATTAATGATATGATAATAGGTATTATAGGAGTTACTCAATGTAGTATTTATTTATTAGAAAATGATGAATTTATTATAAAAGCTACTAATGGAACAAGAGAAAGTATAAAACTCAATAAAAATTGTATCAATTATATGTATAATCATAAAACTTTTATTCTAAATTCTAGAGAACCAATTACTGGGGATGATAATAGTGGGATTAGTATTCATTCAAGAATTGGGATACCAATTAAAGTAGAAGAAAAAACTATAGGTTACATTGTAGTTGATCATACTCATTATAATTTTTTTACTGAGTTTCATGAAGTTTTTTTGAATTCTATAGCTAGTCAAATAGCAATAGCAATAGAAAATTCAATTTTATATAAAAAGATTGAAAAAGCAGCTAAATGTGATGCTCTAATTGGAATATATAATAGAAAAACTTTTTATCAAATCGTAAATGAGAGAGTAAATAATAAAAAGGTAAGAGAATATGCAATAGCAATGATAGATTTTGATGATTTTAAAAAGATAAATGATACTTTAGGTCATCAATTTGGTGATAAGGTATTAATAGATACTACGATTTTAATAAAAAGCATGTTAAAAAAGAAAGATATAATAGCTAGATATGGTGGAGAAGAAATAATCTTATTTATAGACTGTACTGATGATATGAATGGAACATATGAAAGAATAAATTCAATTAGGGTAGCTCTATCTAATAATTATATTTCAGAAGGTAAAATAAGAAAGAATATAACGGCAAGTTTTGGCCTAGGCTTTTATCCATATGACGGTGATACTCTAGAGGCTATAATAAATTGTGCAGATAAATTTCTTTACAAAGCAAAACATGCGGGAAAGAATAAAGTTATGAGTTCACATTTTTTTGGGTAATAGAGATAGAGGGCAAAACGTTTCTCTATCTTTTTATTTTATTATCGATTTTATTGTAAATAATATCGGTAATAAAGAATATATATAAAATAAGATATAAAAAATCTATTAAAGGAGTGGATTCCAGTGATTCAAATTTTTTGTTCAAAAAGAGGAGCAGGAAAATCAAAAAAATTAATTGAGCTTGCAAATGAACGTTCAACAATGGCAAAAGGAGATTCAGTTTATATCGATGATGACGGTAGGAGGATGCTACAGTTAAAGGGGAAAATTAGGTTTGTAGATACTAATGAATTAGGTGTTGAAGATTGCGAAAGTTTTTATGGATTACTCTGTGGTGTTGTATCTCAAAATTACGACCTTGAAAACGTTTATGTTGATGCTTTATCAAATATTGTTAATAAGAATATATCAGAATCAAATGATCTATTTAAAAAATTAAAGGAATTCTCTCAAAAATATAACTTAAATATTTATATAAACTTAAATTGTGAATGTGTAGAAGAACTTCCAGACTTTATTAAGGAGCATGTAGCTTAATATATAAGGTTATTGGTAACTAGGTAAGAAAATAATGGAACGTAACCTTTGGTAACGTAAATAATTTATAAATTTAGAGATAAAAAGTAAGGGAATTAGAGAAAATTAAAATGAGATAAGTAGTATAAGATTTTCCTTGGGAAATTATGTAAAGTAAAAAGTCTTTGTTTATTATAAGCAAAGACTTTTTATTTTAATTTGATAATTAAAATATATTTCAGTAATTGATATTATTATGATAAAAAGATATACTATAATAAGTAAAGATAAGAGGAGGATACGTAGAATGGCTAATGTTTTAGACGAGTTATTAGATCGTGGATACATAAAGCAATTTACTCATGAAGATGAAACAAGAGAATTGCTAGAAAAGGAGAAAATAACTTTTTATAT
>JAEZAL010000339.1 GCA_023427705.1 Bacillota bacterium
TATACTTTAAGAGCCAAGGGGGAAGTCCTCCGAACTCCCACTCAGCACATATATAAGGACTAGGTCTTAAAATAACGTATAACCCTAAACTATTAGCTACTTCTAAAAATCCTTCTACATCCTTAATACCTTGAAAATCAAATTCCCCCTCATATGGTTCATGAATATTCCAAGCAATATATGTTTCTACTGTATTAAAGCCTAAAGCTTTTAAATTAAATAATGTATCTTCCCATTGAGATGGATGTATTCTAAAATAATGAACAGCTCCAGATAAAATTTTAAATTTATTATTATCTAAGTAAAACTCTTCTCTTATTTCAAACTTAGGCATTATAAGGCCTCCTTATTATCCAATTAGATTTTTGTAAATATTTTATTCAAGACTTATTTAATAGTTTTCTTAATTTTCATAACTATACTTACTATACTACTAAATTAAAATAATCAGTATATTTATAATCTTATTTCCTAGATATTTGATATTTCTAAACTTTACTTTTATTATACTTTATAATTTATTTTATTTATATTTCTTTTATTTTTACTAGGTATATCACCTAACCATAGTTTTTATATAAGATCGGAATTATAAAGACCACTAGTAATTTAACTAGTGGTCTTATATATAATATGGAAAACTTATTTTATTATTTATATACTAAATATTAACTTCTGTAACATCCTTAACAACCATTTGAGCTGCTTGCTTTTCAATTAAATCACCAGCTTCAGTTTTAATAAGCTTTTTATTAATTATAGTATCCATAAGGCCTACTACAGCAGCATTATCTACATTTTCTTTTATATCCCTAACAGATAACGTGTGCTTTTTACCAGCTACATCTTTAAAACTCATACTTGCAGTTCTTTGAATCATTGTACGTCCTCCTTCCCCTAAATAATAATGTGCTATCAACTTACTAATAAGCTATGAATATCTTATACTCTGCTTACTACATAAGTTTGTACCTTTTTTATAGTAGTAATCCTATTTTCTAGAATTCCTTCTATAGCATCAGATAATTCAACTAACTCTTCATCTGTTGCAGTAGCTGAAATATTTTTAAAGCTTTGTCCTTTAAAAATATCATTTCCTTTAGAATCCACTCCAACTTGATAGCTTAATCCTAAAGCATTTCCAACCAACATCGAATTTGCTGCCATTCTTATCACCTCCTCATTATGTATATACGCAGGTGAAAAAGATTTTTAAAAGTTTTTTTAAAATTGGCTATGTTTTAAAACAATGTTAATATTAATTTCAAAGTCTAATTAAAGCATAGCCTTAAATAAAAGATTTAGCAAAAACAGAAGTTAGCTACTATAAAAGATGTGGAATAATGGATATATTATACTAACTATTCCATACCTATAATACTATATATAATTTTTATACCAACTTATAATTTTAAGTAAAATTTAATGTCATTTATTTCTCTTGCAATAAGTAAGATATTTTAATCGATTACAAAAATGTTTAAATATGTTATAATAAATTATGTTAGAAGGATTAAAATTATAGGGGGGATTAGTTTGTTAAAAAAATTATTAAGTTTAATTGTTATTACTGTTTTATCACTATCACTAGTTGCATGTGGCACTGATACCCCAAAGGAAAGTGCTGGCGGTAACGACCAAATACAAAAAGAAAGTGCTAGTGGCAATGACCAAACCCAAAAGGAAGAAGAAACAACGGACACTGAAGACAAAGACACTACGTCTAACAAAGGGAAAACTTATGTTGTAGAAGGAGCTGTTTCAGAGGATTCTGGAATAACTCAAACTATAAAAGAAGTCAGTATATTTGATAATATGACAGACGCTGTAGAAAGTTATGGACAAAGTAGTTTAGTTATCAATGATGAAGCTAAAAATAAAGTAACTGTTGTTGTAAATTTCGAAATCAAAAATAACAACGAATTTAAGATTAACACTTATCCTACACAAGCAACATTTATAACTAATACAGGGGAACAAGTAGAAGCAGATATGTGGGCGAGCGAAAGCTTTGACGGAGAAATATTTGAAGGCGTAACAAAAGACGGTCATATATTGTTTAGTTTAGATAAAACTGCTATAGAAGAACTTACAAGCTTTAAAATGGCATGGAACACATATCACGAAAATGGAACAAGTGATAATTACGAGGATGATTATCATATGGATAATAAATTGGAAGTAATCTTAAAATAATATTTCGATATTAGCATTCAGGATATAAGATGCCCTTATAGGAAAATAATAATGATTAAAGTAGGTGTTAGGTTTTAAATCTAACACCTACTTTTTATTTTCCTAGTGAATTTTATTTCACTAGCCTCTCTCTATCTAAACTATATAATTATAAGTTCTTTATTCCTAAAAACTCTTCTAACTCCTCTTTATTATCCTTCGCATATTCCTTTAAAACTTTTAAATTAACATAAAGGGGAATAGAAATATTATTCATCTGTAGTAAACTATCTATCTTGTTTAATAAATCATCTATGCTTGTAATTAAATATTCTTCTCTATTGAAAACTTCTTTTTTCTCTTGAGAAAAAGATATTAGGTCTTTATTAACCTTTGTAATTCCAACAAATTCAGACTTTCCACCTTTATTAATCCATCTGAAGGTTCCTAAAATTTTTGTTTGTCCAATTTCTTCTGGTAACTTACATAAGTGCTTTTTCCCATTTTCCTCCCAAAGCTCTCTATTCATAGCATAAATTATTGTATCATTAAAGCTATCTCCTCTTCTATCTGACCAGTCACAAGAACCGCTTCCTGTTGGTACTAATAAGCCTCCACTAGATTGAGCTATTCTGTTTTGGGTCCAAATTACCAGATAATTATCGTTAGTTATAGCTAAGGTACTTATACCTATTTCGTTATTCATAATAGATGTTGTAATATCCTTCAAATAATATTCATCACCTTTTCTTATTACAGGAATAAATTCCTCCGCTGAAGCTATTAGTTTATTATCTTCATTAGATCTTAATTCTCTACCTGAAATTATATTAGTTAAATATGTATCATAATAACTACCTTTATGATAATAAACCTTATTCCCTTTAGATGATACTCTTATATCACAAGCAATACATAGTTTTTTTTCATTAAAAAACATTTTCCCATAGAAATTAGAAAGTCTATAGTTAAACTTTAAGAATGGAAGTAAATTTTCTTTATTTTCTTTTATATGCTTCTTTATATTCCTTTCCATATCCTTTGATTCTTCTAAAATAAGCTGCTCTTCTCTTATATACTTATCTAAAGATGGACTTCTAAGAACTCTTTCCTTTTTGCCTGAAGAGAGATAAACATCTTCTATTATATAATCATTATTTTCATTGTCCTGAATTTTAACCTCATTATATATTTTTTCTTGAAGCTCTGATACTATGTAACCGTATCTTAGATCCATACTATCTCTTACTTCGCAAATTATTTTGTATAAGTCATATAAAAACTTTATCATATTTACAAGAAGAACAATAAGTATTCCCTTCCCGCTACTAGTTTTATAAAATAACTCGTCCCAACCACTTATTAATGTATATGTAGAAATTATAAATAGAATTAAATCTATAAATAAAATTATTATTTCTATTCTTTTTATCTTAAACAAATATAAATTGTAGTCTATAAAGTTTTTAATCATTGCCCTCTCCAATCTTAAATAATATATCTATATTAAATTATAACTTTTTTTAGTATTTTTTCAATTTTATTTCTTAAAATATAAAATCCCTATTTATACTCCAATTCATTATTATCAGAAAATATAACTAATCACATATTATTTAATAATACTAAAGAAATCAATATTCACCAACATACTTATATTATCAAGATAACCGAGAGCTTATATAATATCTAAAACAATACAAGGAATATGGAAATCAACTTTAATGAATTTCATATTCCTCTTATTGTAAATATTAATTAATTTTCTTTTTATTTATAATTAAAGTGTCACCAATAAAAGCTATAACAAATGCCAAAACTAGCATATATGTTGTATTAATTCCACCAGTTTTAGGTAATTCATTTATAGTGTTATCGTTTTGCACATTTTCTTCTACAACAACTTCCTCATTGTTATCAACTGGATTTTTAACTGGATTTTGTGCTGGATTTTCACCTTGGTTATTATCCGCTTCCTCTGTGCCTAATAAATTAGTATTTTCTGATAAGAAATAATCACTGCAATGATCTATTTCTATAGTAATATATCCTTTTATATCTACTAATCTATTACTACTAATCTTTTCTACTTTCTTAGTTTCTGAATTATAATAATATAATGTAAATATCTTACCTAAAAGCTCACTATAATTATCTACTTTTATCTTTATAGATGCCTTTCCTGGTAAAACTCCATGATGATCAAAATTTAAGAATATAGAATCATATGTTAATTTTTCAATTTCATTTCTAGCTTCTTCTGATGGCACATTGCTAATTGATAATTTAATTGAATCAATGTTTTCAGGTGCTATATCTCTTCCTCTA
>JAEZAL010000122.1 GCA_023427705.1 Bacillota bacterium
TATTAATAGAGGATACTAAATTATCATCAAATGAAACAAAAAAATATTGGGCAAATGTTCTTTATAGTTTTCGTATATCTACTATAAGAGAAAATAAACTTTTATATACGGTAGTTGGTGCATTTTCGATTTTTGGCATTTCTATTAATATTTTTATGCCATATCTTATTCTTTATTATGAGAAAACTTTAGGTATAACAAATTATGTAATGATTATGGCACCTGCAATTATAGTTGCAGCAATAATTACAGCTTTTTATGGAAAATTATATGATATGATAGGATTTAAAAAGTCTGTTATACCATCAATTGTAATCCTTATGGCAGGATATAGTATTTTATTTTTCACAACTAGTACATTTTTAGTGTTTATTGGTTCATTGCTTATGATGATAGGATATTTAACAGGAATGGCTTGTTTTGGGGCAATGATAAGAGATAATATTCCAAAGAATAAAGCTGGTTTATTTCAAGGATTACGTATTTTAGGACAAGTACTGATACCAGGAGTAATTGGGCCATCTATAGGAGCATTAGTACTAAGTAATGCTAAAACAATTTTGAATAGTGATGGTACAACCTCTTTTATTCCTGATAGAAGAATATATTTTGCTGCATTTATTGTAGCTATGGTTCTACTTGTAGCATTATATTTAATCTTTAAAATGATAAGAGGATCGCATTGGGAGCTTAGTAGTGATAAAGAAATTGATTGGACAGAATATCCAAGACCACAAATGAAAAGAGACTCTTATTTTAGCTTAAATGGAACATGGAAGTTAAATGGTGATGATATACAAGTTCCATTTCCACCACAATCAACTTTATCTGGATATAAAAAATTAGTAAAAAGCCATTTAACTTATGCAAAAAACTTTACTCTACCAAAAGATTTTATAAAGGATAGAGTTATACTTCATTTTGGAGCTGTAGATCAAATTGCAGAGGTTTTATTAAATAATAAAAAATTAATAGTACATGAAGGGGGTTATTTACCTTTTTCAATAGATATTACCGATGTTTTATTAATGGATAAAGAAAATCAGTTAATTGTTAAGGTTACTGATACTTTATCTAAAAAGTATCCTTATGGGAAACAATGCAAAAACCGTGGGGGGATGTGGTATACTCCAGTAAGTGGTATATGGCAAACTGTATGGATTGAAAGTATTCCTAAAATATCTATAAATAATATTAAAATAACTCCTGATACAACAGGAATAACACTTGAAATAGATACAAATGCAGAGGAATATAAAATAGAAATAGATTTTGATGGATACACATATACAAGTTATGAAAAAGAGAAAAAAGTAAGAATAAATTTAGATGAAGTTAACTTATCAAATGGAAGAAAACATAAACCTATTTTATGGACAATGGAAAATCCATATCTATATAAAATGAATATTAGCACGTCTGAAGATAAAATAAAAACTTATTTTGCCTTACGTACAGTATCTATTAATAAAGTAAATGGAGTAGAGAGAATATGCCTTAATGGGAAACCTATATTTTTACATGGGGTACTTGATCAAGGATATTTCTGTGATGGAATATTCCTACCACCAACTGAAAAGGAGTTTGAAAGAGACATTTTAAGAATGAAGGATTTAGGTTTTAATATGCTTCGTAAACATATTAAAATAGAACCAGAATGTTTTTACTATTATTGTGATAAGTATGGTATGTTAGTTATTCAAGATATGGTAAATAACGGCTCCTATTCTTTTATAAGAGATACAGCGCTTCCTACTATAGGTATGATTAAACTTAATGATAAAAGAAGAGGTAGTAAAGCTCAAAGAGAAATTTTTATAAAGCATACAGAGGATACAATAAAACATCTTTATAATCATCCTTGTATTGTTGGATATACTATATTTAACGAGGGATGGGGTCAGTTCCAAAGTGATAATCTTTATGAGTTTATTAAGAAAATTGATAGTACTCGTTTTATAGATTCTACTTCAGGTTGGTTTATTAATGATAAGAGCGATGTAGATAGCTTGCATATTTATTTTAAAACCATTGAGTTACCAAAAACAGAAAGGCCCCTAATAGTATCAGAATGTGGAGGATATTCTTATCTTGTTCCTGGACATATTTATAGTAAATATAATAGTTATGGATATGGAGGATTTGATAATTCTGATAAACTAACAGATAATATCAAAAAGATGTATGAAGAAATGATTATACCAGCAATAGATTCTGGATTAAGTGGCTGTGTTTATACGCAACTAAGTGATGTAGAAGATGAAATTAACGGACTATATACTTATGATAGAAAGATATGTAAGGTAGATAAAGAAAAGATGATATCAATTAGTTATAAAATCCAAAGAAGCATGGATAAAATAGAAAATAATAAAATTAAATCATTATAATTATAGTGATATTACACAATCAAATGAGAGTTAGATTAAAAAATTTTAATCTAACTCTCATTTTTATTTCATGATAAGTAACCACTGATTTATTATAATTTAATCATAAAAGCAAAATAAAGATATTTAATTTAATTAGGACTTTAGAGGAATAATAAAGTATATTCAAGATTTAAACAAAGAGGTGCTTATAGTGAAGAATATACTAATAGTAGAAGATGAAGCAAATATTTCTGATTTTATAAAATTAGAGTTAGAATACGAAGGCTATAGTGTCTGTATTAAAAGTGATGGTAGGGAAGGGTTACAAGAAGCTATAAGAAACAATTATGATCTAATAATTTTAGATATTATGCTTCCATCAATGAATGGATTTGAAATATGTAGAAGATTAAAAAAAGAAAAAAATACCCCTGTAATAATGCTTAGTGCAAAAGATAGCGTAATGGACAAAGTCAATGGCCTTCAGATTGGAGCTGATGATTATATTGCTAAGCCTTTTGCAATAGAAGAATTAATTGCACGTATTGAAGTTGTTATGAGGAGACAAGAGAATTTTAATAATTATATAGTGAAGTTTAAGGATATTATAATTGATAGAAATTCTAGAACTGTTAAAAAGAATAATGAAGAAATAAATTTAACTAATAAAGAGTATGAGCTTTTAATGATTCTTATAAATAATAAGGATAAAGTAGTTACAAGAGATGAAATACTACAAGAAATATGGGGATATGATTTTGAGCCAGAAACAAATGTTACAGATGTTTATATTAGATATTTAAGGACAAAGCTTAATCCAAGTAATAAAGAAGAATATATTCAAACTGTAAGATCAGTTGGTTATATTATGAGGTCCTAGTATATGAAGAAAAGAAAACTGCCAATATTTTTGGAGCTAACAAGGGGTTCTCTTTTAATAATAATTTCAATACTTGCTATATATACAATTATACAAATAGCTACATTTAGATCCTTTAGTGATGAATATGAAAGAGAATATTTAATAGATAAGTATAATGAAATAACCAGCCTTTCAAAAAATGTGAATATAGAGATTTCAGAAACAGGATTTAGTGAATATTTAAAAGCCATAATTGGTGGGGAAAATGATGAGCACGTTAGGATTTATTCAGGAGATAAATTATATTATGAAGATAAATCTGAAGTTTGGAATAAAATATATTATTTTTATGAGGATATTAACCTGGAAGTAAAAATTAAACTTATTGATTTTGAGGTATATAGAATATTAAGTGGGCCATTAAATATAAACGGAAGTAAGTATAATATTCAAATAATCCAAGAAAGTGATATATTTGGTGAATTTATAGAAAGTTATTTTCCTACTTTAGTATTTATTTTAGTTTTAGGGATTATTTTAAGTGTAATTGGAGCTATATATGTTTCAAGAAATTTTATTAAAAGGCTTACAGGTTTAACTGAAACTATGAATGAAATAAAAGAAAAAGGAATTAATAAAAGAGCAGAAATTTCAGAGTTAAATGATGAAGTAGATAAAGTAAAAGTTGTCTTTAATTCCATGATGGATGAATTAGAGGAGGTATTTGATGAGCAAAGTAGATTTGTATCTGATGCTTCACATGAATTAAAAACACCGTTAACAGCTCTTCATGGGCATTTAAGCATGCTTAAAAGATGGGGAAAGAATGATAAAGAGCGTTTAGAGAAATCATTAGATATATGTTTAAATGAGGTTGAAAGATTAAAGAAAATAGTAAATGATATGTTAATACTATCTAAAGCAGAAAAAACAGAGATACGTTTAAGTGAATTAGAGAAAATTAATCCCCAAATAATAGTTAATGAAGTAATAGAACAATATAGAGTTTTAAATCCAAATGTAAAATATTTTATTAATATTGAAGAGGATATAAAACTAAGGATTGTTCCAAATGATTTAAAGCAATTGTTAATTATATTTATTGATAATTCAATTAAGTATAATAATAAAGAAAATATAGAAATTCGAATAATGTTAAAAAAATAGATAATATAGTTAAATTAGAAATCGAGGATAATGGTATTGGAATACCTAAGGATGAAATAAGAAATGTTATGAAAAGATTCTATAAAGTTGATAAATCTAGAGTTAATAATAACTCTT
>JAEZAL010000143.1 GCA_023427705.1 Bacillota bacterium
ACTTAATAGTAAAGATACTATTGATAATAGGATTGAAGAAAAAAATCTAATACAAAATATTATATTTAACAATACTAGCAATGAACAATTAATAGAACTATATAGTGCTACTATAAATACTGATGAGAATAGAGAAAGATTTAATCAAATAGTTGAAAGTATCAAAAAGAACTTAGAAGTTTCTGATAAAATTATAGATTTAGTTCAAGATGATAAAGTTGAAGAAGCATCAATTTACATTACAGAACTTGATAATGCTAGAAGTGAACTTACCCTTAAATTAAGCAGATTGGTTGAACTAAATAATTCTTGGGCTAAAGAATCTACTGAATCAAATAGGGAAACTTATACCAATTCTCTTAAAATATCATCTATAGTATTAATTATTTCTTTAATAATAACTATAATATCAGCTACCACAATAACATCTAGAATATCAAAATCATTAAAGAAAGTATTAAACTTATCAAATAGATTAGCAAAGTATGACTTATCTGAAGATATAGAAATAAAACATAAAGATGAATTTGGTGAAATTTCTACAGCACTAAATATAGCTCAAGAAAATTTAAGAAATTTAATAAATTCTGTTATAAATACTACTAAAAGTGTAAATATGTCTAGTGAAGAATTATCTGCTGCAATAGAAGAAGTTACTTTTCAGTTTGATCAAATCAATGAGTCTTCACTTGAAATAAGCTCCTCCATTCAAGAAACTAGTGCAATAACAGAAGAGTTATCTGCATCTATAGTAGAAGTTACATCTAGTATTGGAGTTTTATCCGAAAAAGCTAATGATGGTAATATGAATGCAGAAAAGATACAAAGAAGATCTACAAAAATCAAAGATAATACTGAATTCGTAATTAATAATACAAATTCAATTTATAAGGACTTTGAAAATAACATAAAAACTGCTATGGATAAAGGTAAGGTAGTTAATGAAATAGTAACTATGGCAAATTCTATTGAAGAAATTGCTGAACAAACAAACCTATTATCTCTAAATGCCTCTATAGAAGCTGCTCGTGCTGGAGAACATGGAAAAGGATTTGCAGTAGTTGCAGAAGAAGTTAGAGTTCTTGCTGAGCAATCTAAGGATTCAGTTCAAAATGTTAAAAAGACAATAAATGAAATAAAAATAGCTTTTAGTAATATTACTACAAGTAGCAATAATTTACTTCAATTTATTAATAATGAAATAATGAAAGAATTTAATCAATTTATAAATGTTGGGGATAAATACGAAAAAGATGGAATATTCGTTAGAGAAATGAGTGAAAATATAGCTGCTATGTCTGAAGAAGTTTCAGCTACTATGTCTGAATTAAGTGATGCTGTTCAATCATTAGCTTCTATGTCACAAAGTTCATCTGGAAATGTTGATAATGTGAAAAATAGTATAAGCGATACAACTGGTGCTATAACAACCATGGTTGATACTGCTCAAACTCAATCTCAATTATCACAAGAACTTTTTGAATTAGTCTCAAAATTTAAACTAAAAAAAGAATGAAAGAATGCAAAAATGAAAGAATGAAAGAAGAAGCTGTAAAAATACAGCTTCTTTATTAATTTATTGTTTAACTTTTTAACAATAATGTTACATGGTAATATATTCTATTTTCATTATTATTTATGTATAATTAATATATCGCTGCACTATATTGATAAGATAGGAGGTTTAAATGGATACAAAATATTTGATAGTCATATCATTTGATGCTGTTTCATCAGAAGATATAAACAAGCTAAAACAGTTAAATAATTTTAAATACTTAATAGATAATGGAAGCTTAATAACAAATGTAGAAAGTATTTATCCAACATTGACTTATCCTGCACATGCTACCATAATGACTGGAATGTATCCTAAAAATCATGGGATTATAAATAACACCTTAAATGAATTTTCAGACTCAAATCCAAATTGGTATTGGTATAGAAAATATATTAAATCTAATACTTTATATGATTTAGCATCTGAAAATGGATTAACTACTGCTGCTTTATTATGGCCAGTTTCAGGACGTAGTAGTATAGATTATAATTTAACTGAAATTTTTGCTCCAAAGCCATGGCAAAATCAATTAGTTATGTCTGCTTTATCTGGTAGCATTAAATTTCAATTAGATTTAAATAAACGTTTTGGGCATTTAAGAAAAGGATTATCACAACCTGCTTTAGATAACTTTGTACATGAATCTGCAAAGTATACTATTACTAAATATAAGCCTAACTTACTACTTATTCATTACACTGATGTTGATACTAATAGACATCATTATGGATATGATAGCAAGGAAGCAAATGAAGCTTTATTAAGACATAATGAAAGATTAGGAGAAATCATACAAGCTCTAAAGGAAGCAAATATCTTTGAAGAAAGTACAATTGTTACTTTAGGTGATCATAGTGCTCTAGATGGTAATTATATGATAAGGCTTAATTCCTTATTTAGACAAGCTGGATTACTTAAAGTTAATAAAAATGGCGTAATTAAATCTTATAAAGCTGTAGCTAAGAGTTGTGATGGTTCATCTTATGTATACCTAAAAGATAAAAATGATATGGAAACATATAAAAAAGTAAAGGACTTATTAGAAAACTTAAAAAACAATGATGATTCACCTATTGAATTTATATTAAACTCAATAGAAGCTGAAAAAGAGGGAGCAGATCCTAACTGTAGTTTTATGATTGAAGCTAATAAAAACTTTTATTTTGTTAATGAAGCTTTAGGAAACATAATTGATAAAGTGGAAGAAAATGAAGTTGGAAAGATATCTCATAGAACTAAAGCAACCCATGGATATCATCCATCAAAACCTAACTATAATACCTTCTTTATATCATGTGGTAAAGGTATTAAAAAAGGAGTAAAAATTGATGGTGGTAAATTAATAAATCATGGTCCTACTCTCGCTAAAATACTTGGTATAAATTTGGGTAAAACTGACGGAATTGCAGAAGATAGAATTTTAGAGTTATAGTTATTAATAATTTATAAATTAAGCTTTATAAGAAATGGAGGGACTTTATGAAATCATTAACCAAACAAGAACTGAGTTGGGCATTTTATGATTGGGCTAACTCAGCATATTCAATGACAATTACATCTACTATATTACCAATATACTTTAAATCAGTAGCATCTGCTGGAGGAATGTCATCATCTAATTCTACAGCCCTTTGGGGATATACAATTTCCTTATCTACTATGATAGTATCATTACTTGCACCAATCCTTGGTACTATAGCAGATTATAAAGGAAATAAAAAGAAATTTTTTAAATCCTTCTTTAGTATTGGAGTATTATTTACAACTTTACTTGCATTTGTTCCAGAGAATAATCCTATTTTATTATTAATATGTTATGGATTTGCCTTAGTTGGTTTTTCTGGTACTAATATTTTCTATGATGCATTTTTAGTAGATGTAACTACTAAAGAAAGAATGGACAAGGTTTCATCTTATGGATTTGCTCTTGGATATATTGGAAGTACTATTCCTTTTATAATTTCAATAGCAATAGTTCTACTTAGTCAAAAAGAGATATTACCTATTAGCCTTGCTCTTGCATGTAAGGTAAGCTTTTTAATTACATCCGTTTGGTGGTTAATATTTAGTATCCCAATACTTAAAAACGTTAATCAAATATATTACGTTGAACCTGAAAAAAATCCTATAAGAAAATCCTTTAAAAGATTATTTTCTACACTTAAAGCAATTAAAAACCATAGAAATATATTCTTATTCTTAATAGCATATTTCTTCTATATAGATGGTGTAGATACAATTATAGGTATGGCAACTTCCTATGGAACTGACCTTGGAATTTCAATGATATCACTACTTATAATTTTATTAGTAACTCAATTTGTTGCTTTCCCATTTACACTATTATATGGTAGGCTAGCAGAAAAATTTGGTGGTAAAAAGCTTCTTTATGCTGGAGTAATTACTTATACTATCATTTCTATTTATGGATATTTTATAAAAACTACATTAGATTTTTGGATCTTAGCTATGGCTGTTGGTTCTGCTCAAGGTGGTATACAAGCAATTTCTAGAGCCTTTTATGGTAAAATGGTACCTAAAGAACACGCTAATGAGTTCTTTGGATTCTATAATATATTCGGAAAATTTGCAGCTATTATGGGGCCATTCCTTGTAGCTATAATAACACAAATAACAGGCCATACTAGAAATGGTATTCTAAGCTTAATAATTTTATTCGTTATAGGCTTCATCTGCTTAACAAGAGTTGATGAAAATATAGAAGCACAAGAATAATATTAATACTTATTAAATAAATTAAAAGAGATGCCCTAAAGCATCTCTTTTAATTTAAATCTATACTTAGTAATTGTAATTAATATAATTAAAAGCAAATTAAATTTAGAAACTCCGCAAGGAGTTTTCCAATTCATTTTTTCATTCTTTCATTTCTCTTTGCGACTAGCAAAAGAGAATCTTAATTCTTTCATTGCGCGTAGCGCTATTATATTTTATTTATCTTTAATTCTAATAGCTTGTCACAAACTTCCTCCAATGATCTTCCAAGGCTCATTTCTATAGATGATATTACAGCACCTTCTACCATAGCTGCATCAACTATTCTTATCTTATCTCTTCCTTCTACCTCAAAAGCCTCTTTTACCATTTCTGCAGTTAAGTATGAACTTCCTAAATCAAATAATACTAAAACTCCATCATCAGTATAAATTTTATCTAGAGCTTCATAAATTTTACTATAATCATTTCCTAATCTTCCATCAGCTGTTCCCCCAACAGCCTCTATTACAACATCTCCTGACATCTCCATGGCTAATTCTTTTATTCCCTTAGCTAATATTTCACTATGAGATACTATTAAAAGTGATACCATGATTATTCTCTAAGCTCCTTAACTGTCTCAAAAATAACTTCTAAAATCATGGAAGATGATGTTGCTCCTGGATCTTGATGCCCTATACTTCTATCCCCTAAATAGCTTGCCCTTCCTTTTTTAGCTGCTATAAGTTTTGTGTAATCAACACCATTTTTTGCAGCTACTACAGAATTTTGAAGAGTTTCTAATATAGGAGTATTATTTTCTATACCTTTACAAAGTTCATTATAAGCTGGAATCAATGCATCTAACATAGTCTTGTCCCCTTCTTCGCCTTTACCACGCATCTTTACCCCATCTATTGAAGCTTGTAATATATCTCTATAATCTAAAAGAGTAATTTCAGTTTTACCCTTTCCAAGCATTGAAGCTTTCATAAATGCAGTTCCATATAATGGACCAGAAGCTCCTCCTACATTAGATACTATGGCCATACCAACTGTCTTAAGAATTTCTCCCCAATCATTAAAATCTACATTTTCTATTTTTTCCTTAGCTACCCTAAATCCCTTACTTAAATTTATTCCATGGTCTCCATCTCCAATTGCTGCATCTAAGTCTGTAAGGAATTGCTTATTTAAAGTGATTTTGTTTTCTATTTTTTCAAATATATATAGTACTTCTTTTAATATTAATCCCATTTGCTTTCACTCCTATCTATATATTATTTAAATGCTGGAGTATCTGCCTTCGCATCTAATAATTCTTTTAATTCTTCATCTAATTTTAATAAGCTTATTGAAAATCCAGCCATTTCTATAGAAGTCATATATTCACCAATTAAAGTTTTGTATACACTTACCTTCTTTTCTTCTAATATCTTATTAACTTTTCTATTTATAATAAATTGTTCCATTAATGGTGTTCCACCTAATCCATTAACAAGAACTGCAACTTCATCACCTTCTGATAAATTCATATCAGCTAAAATCTTGTCCATTAAATGAGTAACTATTTCATCAGCAGTCTTTAATTCTTCTTTATGTGTTCCTGGCTCACCATGAATACCCATTCCAATTTCCATTTCATTTTCATCTAAAGTAAAGTTAGGCTTTCCTGCTGCTGGTACTATACAAGGAGTAAGTGCCATTCCCATACTTCTAACATTATCTATTACCTTCTCTGCAACTGCCTTAACTTCTTCTAAAGTAGCTCCAGTTTCTGCTTTTGCTCCTGCTATTTTATGAACAAAAACTGTTCCTGCTATTCCTCTTCTTCCTATTGTCCATGTACTATTTTCAACTGCAACGTCATCATTAACTATTACAGATTCTACCTTTATTCCTTCCATTTCAGCCATTTCTTTAGCCATATCAAAATTCATAACATCGCCAGTATAATTCTTAACAACTAGTAAAACACCAGCATCATTTCCTACTGCTTTAATTGCTTCATAAACTTGGTCAGGTGTCGGTGAAGTAAATACTGCTCCAGCTACTGCTCCATCAAGCATTCCATATCCAACAAATCCACCATGAGAAGGTTCATGTCCACTTCCGCCACCACTTACTAAAGTAACCTTGTCAGTCTTAGCATCTTTCCTTACCAAAACGTTTGCATTTTCTAGTTTTCTTACATATTGAGGATATGCATATATCATACCTTCTAACATTTCCTCTACAACATATTCAGGATTATTAATAATTTTTTTCATAATATAACACTCCTTATTTTTATTGAATTTTAATATTAAAAAACAGCCTAACTTTATTTTAAATTTAAAGTTAAACATTTACAACCTATTTTTTACATAACTTTAATATTTTTCTACAATATTGAACTACCATAATTATATTAAATAAAATTTATTAATATTATCTTTTTTTAAAATAAATGAAGCTATGGCATAATATAAAAATTAAATTTTATATTATGCCATAGCTTCATAAATAATTATTTATTTTATTAAAAATTATCTTTACGAATACGGTTATAATAATCTATAACACTCTTATCATACTCTTTACTAATGTTAATAGATGTTAAAAGAAAATCTGCAGTTGATTTACTCATAGCAACAGCTACATCATATAAAACTGCTATTCTTAGTAAGGCCTTAACATCTGGATCATGAGGTTGAGAAGTTAATGGGTCCCAAAAGAAAATCATAATATCAATATCACCATTTACTATTGCAGCACCTATTTGTTGATCTCCTCCCATTGGTCCGCTTAAAAACCCTTGAACTTCTAATCCTGTCTTTTCACTAATAAGTTTTGCAGTAGTTCCTGTTCCACAAAGCGTATGTTTGCTTAATTCTTCTTTATTTTCTTCCGCCCAATTAAGTAATGCTTCCTTTCTATTATCGTGAGCAACAAGAGCTATTTTCTTAACTTTTCCCATTGTATAATCTTTCATAATCTTTCCCCCAATTAACCTATATAAATTTACATTATTAATAAAATTATACATAATGAATGCTTATTTTACAATCTTCTAAAAACCCCAGTGATTATTTTTAAAATATTTTACAATATAAAAAAGCCATATTACTTATAAATTAGTAAATAATATGGCTAACTTTAATTGTTATAAAACTTATATTATAACTTCTATATTAAGACTTCCCTGGTCTTTTGGAATTAAATTATCCTTAGACTTTTCTCCATTTATAAAAGTCCCCTTATCTTCGCCTCTTTTAATTTTTATATTATAATCTTCTAAATCATTTTTAATAATGATATCATATTCTTTCCAGGTTTCTGGAATACATGGTTGAATTAAATATCCCTTACCTTCTATCTTTTTTAAACCTAAAATATCTTGAAGGCCCACCTTATACATCCATCCAGATGCTCCAGTATACCAACTCCAACCTCCTCTTCCTCCATGAGGTTCTTTAATGTATACATCAGCACACATTACATAAGGCTCTACCTTATATCTTCTTGCTTCTAATTCTGTATTAGAATGATTTATAGGATTTATCATATTATAGTACTTCCAAGCCTTAGTTCCCATACCTAGCTTTGTTA
>JAEZAL010000184.1 GCA_023427705.1 Bacillota bacterium
AATAATAAAGAATTAACTCAAAAAAAATACATACCTCTAAGCATAAGTTCAGAAAAGATAAAAATAAGTAAAATAGAATCTATATCTATTAAGGATAATACTATGAATTTTCAAATTTTAGGTGTAAGGGGAGGCATTATAGAAGCTAAAGTAATGAAAGGTGGAATAATACGTGCAGGAAAGGGCTGTAATATTTCTACTATATATAATGAAAAGGAAGGATTAAGTAATAAGGATAGAGAAAATATTATATGGGCAATCAATAATGATCTAGATATTATTTGCCAATCTTTTGTAGAATCAGATAAAGATATAGATGAAATAAAGAGATTTATAAACGAAAGAGTACTATATAAAAAATATAACATTTGGGCAAAGATAGAAACTCCAATCGGAATTAATAATATAAGTAATATAATTAGTGGGGTTGATACTATTGTAATTGGAAGAGGAGACTTGGTTCCAGAGTCAGGAATTTTAGAATCTGTAAAATTACAAGAAAAAGCTATAGAAATTATAAAGGGTAATAATAAAAAAATTATTATTGCTACTCATTTGTTAAATAGTATGAAGAATGGAAATTTAGCAACTTTACCTGAAATTGAAAGTATATATAGATTTATTAAAAGTGGAGTAGATGGATTTCTTTTAGCAGGGGAAACATCAATTGGTAAAGCTCCAATACAAACTGTTAAGTTTTTAAAAATGGCTATTGATTATTATAAGAAAGATATAAAAAATGAATAAAGAAAAAATTGTACTTTCAATATTATGGATAGTAGTTGGGATAATGTTAATATTTTTACTATTTTATGTATATAATTTATTTATTACTTTTTAGTAAAGAAAATGAAATAATTTCTTAGCTTTTTTGTAACAATATTGCCACAAAATAAGAGTATTATATAAATATAGTTGTTAGTGCTTAACAATTAGTTATTTATCCCCTTAATGAAAAATGATATCCAAATTTGGATATCATTTTTCATTATATATGTAATTTTTATATCCATATGGACCTATTAAAATAGTTCATATATGTCTGACAACTCACTTAGAATTTTTTCATCATCCACGTAATACTTATAATTTGTATCTGTGTAAATGCCTATTTGACTAGTTTTGGGGAAGGTAATTATAAATTCACTTCCATCTTTGTAGTTTTCATTAATAGAAATTCTACCGCCTTGTAATTCAGTTAAATTCTTTGTAATTGCTAGTCCTATACCACTACCTTCAGTTCTTCTTGAGAAAGAGTTATCAACTTTATAAAATCTATTAAATATTAAGTCTGAATAGCCATCAGGTATACCAATTCCAGTATCTTTTATGGAAATGGTTACATTAGTATCAGAAGACTCTATTGAAACAAGTATACTGCCATCGAAGTTATTAAATTTAATTGCATTAGATAGTAAATTTAATAGTATCCTTTCAAATGCATAGGTATCTATTTTTAAATATAACTTTTCAACATTTGTATCAAAGGTAATGTTAAGATTTTTATACTTAGTATAAGGTATTAATGAAAGAGTTAAATCTTCAACAAATGGTACTATATCTACTAGTACTAAATCTAATTTTGTCATACCAGAATCTATTTTAGTAATATCAATTAAATTATTAATTAATCTTAACATACGCAAACAATTTTGCTTTACGCTTTTTTCATATTTATTAAAATATTCTATTAGTGAATATTGATCTCTATCTTTTAATGAACTCATTAGTTGAACAGAAGAATATATTATATTTACTGGTGTCTTAAGTTCGTGGCTTAAGTTTGAGAAAAAATTACTATTTACTGAGTTAAAAACAATTTTTTTATTATATTCTTCATATAACTTAGAATATAAATCATTATTATTAAAATTTTTATTATTGTCCATAGCTTCTATATAAGTTTTGTAGTATTTTAAAGATTCTTTATAATTAGATAGTTTTTCATAATCATTAGATATTAATTTATATAAGTTAACAGTTTCTCCATTAATAGGTTTAGTAGAAAATAATAGAGCTTTTTTGTGATGCATTAATGATTTTTCATAATTACCTAAAGAAAAATGTAAATTTCCATAAGATATTTCTAACCAATATTCAAAGTCCATAAAAGTAAATTTAGAAAAATTAGTTTTGTATATATAGTTAGCATTATCTAAGTAATAAAATAAGTCAAATAAAGCTTTCTTGTCAGCAGGAGCATTATATTTAAGAATATTGTAATGTACATTTATAAGATTGTATTTAGCTAGATATGAATCTATATAATATGAGTCTAAATTATATAATTCATCTTTATATTGGTCCAAAAATATTTTTATTTCATCAAAGCTATAATCTATTTTGTATATATATCCAAGTATTTTAGAATAGATATCTAATTTAAATTGGCTAGGTAAAATATTAGCGTTGTTTTTTAAAATACTTTTTAAAATATCTACACCTTCTGATATTTTACCCATTGTTAAATAAGTGTAGCCGATATGATATTTTCCTAATATATCTGTTTGAATTTCATTATGTGATTTTGATATAGATAATGCTTTATTAAATAAATCTAAAGAAATATTATGTAAGTGCAAATATTTTTGATAAATATAACCAATCATTATTAGAGCTTGTGATGAATATACACCATCATATTCATGTAAAATTTTAAAAGAATTATTAATATTACTATAGAGTAATTCATCTATTTTAAAAACTTCAAGCTTAGTTATAGAAGTATTTAAATGTAAAAATAGTGCTAGTTCTTTTATATTTGTATTTTTATAACAATTCATAGCCATATCATAGTATTTAATATGTTGATCTATATTTTTCACTTTTAAGTATGATATAGATAGTATGGTGTATAAATAAGATTTTATAAAAGGATTACATACTAAATCTGGACTATCAGATAACTCTTTAAAAAATGTATTTGCAGTAAAAAAATCATTAGATTTATATATACATAAACCTATTATAAATTTAATATATAAAAATTCCTCTTTATCTATATCTTCACTTATGAGTTTACTTTCCATATTCATCTTTAATTCGTTAAAATATGAATTATTTATAGATATTTCTGGGGAAAAAAATATATATTTAATTGTATTTATGTAAGATTCATTAGATTTTAAAGGTATTTTATCAATATTTCGCATTTTAAAACCTCCATAGAAGATCCATAATATAATAATATATTACCATAAATAGAATTATTTGTATAATATTATTAAAAAAAATTAAATAAAAAAATATTTTTTATTTAATTTTAATTATAAGATTAAATTAAACCATTTGATTAATAGGTAAATAAGTTATTTTAAATATTAATTTATTCAATTAGATAGAAAATTTGTATATTATTATAATATTTGTTAAAATATAAATATATATGTGAAAAAATGATGTGGAGGTAAATATGAAATTTGTAAATAAGGTTGTTAATCTAATTAAAAATAACTTTAAGATAAAAATAGGTATATGTATATTTCTTTTACTTACATTAATTATGGTAATTATATTAGGATCAGTTTACTCAAATAACTTAAATAATAAAAATTTAACTTTCAAGGTAACTAGGACTAAGGATTCTAAAGAAAGTACTACTGTCAATAAAGAAGAAGACTTAGAAATTGAAAAGAAGAATAAATTAAATGAAATTAAGAAGAAAATAAAAGAGTTAGATGAAAGTGCGAACTTAAATGTAATTAAAGAAAATATTGATAGTGAGATAAAGTATTATGAATAACTATATTTAGAATTACTAAGAAAAAATGAAGAAGCTGAAAAAGAAAATACATATAACGAAAACGAAGCTGATGAAACTAATAACTATGATGAACCAGTTTACGTTGAACCTAATTATGACATAGAAAATAATCAAGGTGGAAATTCACCTGCACCAAATAACTCATCATCTGTTGTTTCACCTCCTGTTATTACTCCACCTAATAATTCAGTACCAAGTAATAATGAAAATACACAGTTACCTGATAATGGATCAGATACAGAGAATAGTGGAGAACCCACAGAAGAAATACCACATAGTAATAATCCAACAGAACCTGAAGATGGGCAAGGTCAAGAGAATCTTAGTGAAAATAATGGTGTAGATT